>DASTLD010000487.1:0-23562 GCA_035715345.1 Longimicrobium sp. | reverse complement strand
GGATCTTCTCTCCCGCACGCCCGGCACGGCCTCGCGCGCGCCACCGCGCGAAGTCCTCCGCCAAGCGCCTACAGCCGCGTGCCGGCGTGGACGGCGACGGCGGTGTTGGGGGGCAGGCTCACCTGCGCCATGCCGTTGGCGGTGATCGTCAGCGACGCGCCGGCGCAGGCGGCGCCCGTCCTGCCGCCCGTGAGCACGTCGCAGTAAGTGCCCGGCGCCAGCGGCGTGGCGATGGCGGCGGTGACGGCCGTGCCCTCGCGGCTGATGGCGACGAACCCCCTGTCGCCGCGCGAGAAGGCGACCGCGTTGGAGCCGTTGTCCCACGCGCCGGCCAGCGCGGCGCCCGCCACCGCGCGGCGGAAGCCCACCATCCGCGCGATCACCGGGTCGCGGTGCTCGCACACCCACTGCCCCATCGCCACCGTCTCCAGGCTCGCCGCGCAGGCGACGTCGTTCGTCACGCCCGCGGCGTTCGACGGCGGCCCGGCGTCGCGCCCGGCCTGCGTGGAGCGGTCGAACGCGTAGCTGGACATCACCGAGGGGTAGCCGTACGGGTGGGCCAGCATCCACACGTTCGCCAGGCGGAACGCGGCCGGGTCGCGGTAGCTGATGCCGCCGCCGCGCTGCGTGTCGTGGTTCTCCAGGAACACGACGGCCTTGTCGTCCGGCATCAGGTTCCAGGCGACGCGCGAGAAGCCGGTCAGGTCCGCCAGCTTCTGCCCGCCGGTGCCCAGGAACTTGTCGCCCACGCCGCGCCAGCGGAACTCGGTGATGTCCGCCGCGCCGCCGCTGCCGTAGGCCAGGCCGTAGTAGTCGGCGGCCTTGACCGCCTCGCCGCCGTGGTCGATGACCTCGCCGAACCAGTAGGGCAGCGGCCGCCCCTCGCCGGCCAGCGCGGCGTTGACGCGGTCCAGGATGTCGTCCAGCTCCACCGGCTGCATGTGCTTGGCCGCGTCGATGCGGAAGCCCGCCACGCCCAGCCGCGCCAGCCCCGCCAGGTAGTCCGCGATCTTCTGCCGGATCGTCGGGTTCCCCGTGTGCAGGTCCGCCAGCCCCACCAGCTCGCAGTCCTGCACGTTGGCGGCGCTCTGGTAGTTGCTGACCTCGCACTGGCCGTGGAAGTCGCCCACGCCGTACAGCGGGGGATAGCTGTACTTGGTGTAGACCGTGCCGTTGCTGCCGGTGCCGTTGCCCGCGGTCATGTGGTTGATGACCGCGTCCACGTAGATGTCCGCCCCCGCCGCCTTGCAGCGGTTGACCATGGCGATGAACTCCGCGCGCGTGCCGCTGCGGCTGCGGTCGATGCCGTAGCTGACCGGCTGGTAGCGCTGCCACCAGGTGTGGGTGGGGTTCAGGTAGTGCTCCTGCGGCGGCGACACCTGCACCGCCTTCCACCCCGCCGGCCCCAGCACCCCCTCGCACTCGGCGGCGATGTCCGTCCACTTCCACTCGAACAGGTGTACGAACACGTCGCCCGCGGCGGCGTGTCCGCTGGGGCGGTAGGCGGGGTCCAGCACCGGCCGCCCCTGCGGCGGGGGCGGCGGCGGGGTGCCCGTGCCGGGGTTGCCGCCGCAGGCGGACGCCAGCAGCAGCAGGAGAAGGCCGGCGGCGCCGGCGCGCGGACGAGGAAGCATGCCCATCGGGGTCCCGCGGGTCCGGAATGACGCGCAGCCCCGCCCCTGTCCGCGGCGGAGCTGCACGTGTACGCTCGAGAACTCTTTCGGATGCGCCCGGCCCGGTGTCACCCGGGCCGGACGGGAGCCGGCGGAACCCCGCCCGCCGGCTGTAACCTGTAACCTGTCCCCTGTACCCTGCAGTTCCTCAGTTCTGCGGGTAGCCCGGGTTCTGGTCCAGGTTGGGGTTGGCCAGCAGCTCCGCCTGGGGGATGGGGTACAGGTCCAGGTGCGCCGCGGTGGCCTGCCCGGCCGGCACGCCGCCCTTGTAGTTCCAGACGTACGCGCCGCCCGCGAAGCGGCCGAAGCGCACCAGGTCCTGGCGGCGGTGCGCCTCCCACAGCAGCTCGCGCGCGCGCTCCTGCAGGATGAAGTCCAGCGTGAGCTGGGCCGCGGTGATGTTGCCGCTGGTGTTGCCGTAGGCGCGCGTGCGCAGCGCGTTGACGTACTGCAGCGCCAGCGCCTGCGTGCCGCCGCCGCCCCGCAGGAACGCCTCCGCGTACATCAGGTAGGCGTCGCCCAGGCGGAACATGGGAAAGTCCGTGTCCGGGTGGTTCTGGTCCGACCCCGGCGCGCCGGCGGAGGTCACGTTGCGGAACTTGGGCGCGGCAACGCCCTGCGTGAACTCGCCCACGTTGGTGATGAACACCGACGACTGCGGCACCATGTACGCCGCGCGCCGGTCCGCGCCGGCCGCGCCGCCCGGGAACAGGGTGTACGCCTCCGGGCGGGTGCGCAGGCCCCACCAGCCGCCGTTGATGCCGTACTGCGCGGCGTCCAGGCTGCCGCCCACCGCCGCGTGCACCAGGTAGGTCATCCCCCCCCAGGTCTGCGTGCGCATCCCGTCGAACGGCACCGGGAAGATGATCTCCGGCGAGGTGTGGTTGTCCGCCAGGAACAGGTGCTGGTAGTTGTCGTCCAGCGTGTACGCGCCGGAGTTGATGACGGCCTCCACCGCGGCGCGCGCCTCGTTGTAGCGCGGCGCGCCCGTGTAGACCTGCGCGTTCAGGTACAGCTTGGCCAGCACCATCTGCGCGGCGCCCTGGTCCGCGCGGCCGTACTCCGCCTGGCCGATGGCCGGCAGGTCGTCCATGATGTCCAGCAGCTCGCTCTCCACGAAGGCGAACACCTCCGCCCGCGTGGACTGCTGCGGCGGCTCCGCGCCGTTGCGGTTGAGCTCGGTGACCACCGGGATGTTGCCGAACAGGTCCAGGCCGTGGTAGTAGCTCAGCGCGCGCAGGAAGCGCGCTTCCGCCCGGTACCCCTGCAGCGTCTGGCGCAGGCCGGAGCTGGCCCCGCGCGTGTTCAGCCGCTCGTCGCTCGTCTCGATCATGAACTCGTTGGCGAGCGCGATCTGGAAGAAGATGCGGTAGTAGAGCGCCGTGACGAACTGGTTGTTGGTGCCCCAGCCCATCGTGTTCAGCTCCGGCAGGCCCGCGTCGCCCCAGGCGATGATGGCCTCGTCCGTGGGCAGCTCCTGGAGCTGCCAGAGCTGGCGCAGGTACTGGCTGAAGCCCTCGTCGATGCCGGCCACGTCGCCGGCGCCGTCCGGGCCGCGCTGGCCGGTGGTGGCCAGGCCCACGTAGAGCTTGGCCAGGAAGGCCCGGTAGCTGGCCGGGTCGCTGAAGACCGTGCCGCTGCTGACGGTGCTCCGGGGCTCCGTCGTCAGGTCGGTGCACGCGGCGCCGCCCAGCAGCAGCCCCGCCGCCAGCACCAGCGCTCTGCACGCGTTCGTGTTCATCGTCGTCGTCCTCGCTCGATGCGTGGTCAGAACCCGATGCTGACGCCGGCCGTGAAGGTCCGGGAGCGCGGGTAGATGGTCAGGTCGATGCCGTACAGCCCGGCCTCGGGGTCGATGCCGCTGTAGTTGGTCCAGGTGAACACGTTCTGCACCGTGCCGTACACGCGCATGGACTGGAAGCCGCGGCGCCGGGGAACCTGGTAGCCCAGCGTCAGGTTGTCCATCTTCAGGAACGAGGCGTCCTCCACGTACACGTCGCTGAAGTACTGCGCCGTGCGGAACTGGTTGTCCAGCACCGACGAGTGCAGGTTCACCAGCCCGCCCGCCTGGTTCAGCACGTCGTAGAAGCCCTGGCTGGAGGCCAGGTTGTTGTACACGTGGTTGCCCAGGTGCGCGCGCATGGTGAAGCCCAGGTCGAAGCCGCGGTACCCGAAGCTGCTGGTGTGCCCGAAGATCCAGTCCGGCGCCGGGTTCTCCATGGGCACCCGGTCCGCCTGGGTGATGCCCGCCACCCCGTCCTGGTCCTCGTACAGGTCGTTGTCGTTGATGACGCCGTTGTCGTCCACGTCGGCGTAGATCGGCCGGCCGTTCTCGTCGCGCTTGTGGCGGAAGACGTGGAAGGTGTACAGCGCGTACCCGGGCTGCAGCACCTCGATGCGGCTGCCCACGCCGCCCGCGATCTCGCCCCAGCCCTGCTGCTCGGCGCCGTTGCCGAACGGGTTGAGCGTCACCAGGCGGTTCCGGTTGGTGGAGGCGTTGAAGCTGGCCGTCCAGCGCAGCCCGCCCTCGTCCACGGCGCGCAGCACGTCGGCGTTGAGCTGCAGCTCCAGGCCGCGGTTGCGCACGTTGCCCACGTTGGTGATGACCTGGTTGGACACGTAGGTGCCCGCCGCCACGGAGATGGGGAAGATCAGGTCCTTGGTGTCCTTGACGTAGTAGTCCACCGAGCCGGTGATGCGGTCGTCGAGCAGGCCGTAGTCGAAGCCCACGTTGGTGGACGTCGTCTTCTCCCACTGGATCTCCGGGTCCACCGCCGTCGGGCGGATGGTGGTCACGAACTCGTCGCCGAACTGCGCCTGCGAGCGCGCGTCGCCGATGCGGTAGTTCGGCACCCACAGGTAGTCGCCGATGAACTGGTTGCCGTTCACGCCCCACGACGCGCGCAGCTTGAGGTCCGACAGCCAGCCGAAGCGGTCCAGGAACGGCTCCTCCGACACGCGCCAGCCCAGCGCCGCCGCCGGGTAGGTGCCCCACTGGTTGCCGGGGGCAAAGCGCGACGAGCCGTCACGCCGCACCGACAGCGTCAGCAGCCAGCGGTCCGCCAGGGTCCAGTTCAGGCGCCCGAAGAAGGCGGCCAGCCGGTTCTCGTTGAAGTCGATGCGCGACTCGTACAGGTCGGACGCGGGCACGCCGTAGGGCCCCAGCAGGTCCGTGTGCAGCCCGCGGGCAAAGAAGTAGGGGCGGTCGCCGCGGCCCTGCTCCCACGAGTAGCCGGCGGTCGCCTCCACGGTGCTGTTCCAGCGGTCCAGCGCCTTCGTGTAGGTGCCGAAGACGTCGATCAGCGAGTTGATCTCCGACGGGTTGGAGCGGTCCACCATGCCCGTGTGGTCGCACGGCCCGCCCTCGCAGCCGGGGAAGTTCTCCTGCTGCGCCTGCAGCGTGCTGGGATAGAAGTGCCAGCGCTCGCTCTTGGCCACGTCGAAGCCGACGCGCACCGTGGTGGCCAGCTCCTCCAGGAAGGGCAGGCGGTACACCGCCTCCAGGTTGCCCACCGAGCGGTAGGTGGTGCCCTGGTCGTACACCTGCGCCAGCTCCGCCACCGGGTTGTTGGGCCCCAGCACGAAGGCCGTGCTCTCGTACCAGCTCCCGTCGTCGCGGCGGATGGGCTGCGTGGGGTCGAACACGGTGGCCGCGCCCAGCACCGGGCCGGGGGTGAACTGGTCGTCCGTGCGGGCGCCGCGCACGTTGGCGCGCAGCGTCAGGTGGTTGTCGAACAGGCGGTGCGTGTAGGTCAGCGCCGCCGACAGCCGCTCCGTGTCCGTGCCCTCCAGCACGCCCTTCTGGTCCAGGTAGTTGAGCGACATGCGGTAGCTCAGGTTCTGCCCGGCGCCCTGCACCGCCACCTCGTGCTGCTGGCCCACCGCGTCGCGGGTCACCTCGCCGCGCCAGTCCGTTTCCGCGCTGCCCAGGAAGCCCGCGCGGCCCGGCGCGTACTGCTGCACCGCGGCGCGGAACTGGTCCGCGCTCAGCAGCTCCGGCTCGCGGGTGATGGTGGAGGTGGAGAACGAGCTGGCGTACTCGAACTGCGGGCCCACCGCGGAGCCGGCCTTGGTCTCCACCATGATGACGCCGTTGGCGCCGCGCGAGCCGTAGATGGCCGTGGACGCCGCGTCCTTGAGCACCGTGATGCGGGCGATGTCCTCGGGGTTCACGAAGTTGAGCGGGTTGCGCCCGGCGGACAGGCCGCCGCCCTGCGGCAGCGGCACGCCGTCCAGCACGATCAGCGGCTCGTTGCCCGCGTTGACGGAGGTGCCGCCGCGCACGCGGATGTTGGCGCCGCCGCCCGGCTCGCCGCTGTTGACCACCTGCACGCCCGCCACCTTGCCCTGGATGAGCTGGTCGGGGCTGACCACGCGGCCGGTGTTGAACTGCTCCTCCGACACCGGGGCCACGGAGCCGGTGATGTCGCGCACCCGGCGCTCGCCGTAGCCGATGGCCACCACCTCCTGCATGCGCACGGCCTGCGCGCCCAGGCGCAGCTCCACCGTGGCCGTCTGCCCGGCCGCCACCGTCACCGCCTGCTCCGCGGGCGCGTAGCCCAGGCGCGTGGCGCGCACGGTGTGCGTGCCCGCGGGCACCGCCAGGCTGAAGCGCCCGTCCGGGCCGGTCTGCGTGCTGCGCCCGCCCACGCTCACGGACACGCCGGCCAGGGGCTGCCCCCCGGCGGCCTCCACCACGCGTCCGGCCACGGTGCCGGTGGACGGCTGCGCGCTGAGCTGCGCCGCCCCCGCCAGCAGGGCGCCGACCAGCAAGAGGAAAAGCTTACGACCGAGTGCCATGGGTCTGCCCTCCGGTGGGTGGGAGTGATGCGTCACGGGGCCTGCGGGGTGGTTGAGGTGCGTCGGGCCGCGCGGGCGCGGCCGGGAAAAAACGTTTGTCAAGAGGTCCAACAATATGCCGCGTCCTGCGTGCGGCCCGGTCCGCCGGCCGTGCCGGGCACCCGCCCGGGTGTATTGTCAACGAACCCGACAAATTGCCTGCGATGCGGCCGGTGCGAGGAGCCTTTCGAGGGGTCCTGCCGGTCGCGGTGGTGCGTCTGGAACGGGTGGAGCGGGACTTCGGGATGGAGATTCCGTGATGGTCCGGAATCGTAATCTTCGCGCGGCGCCGTGTCAACTACGTTACATCTTCGTTTCGGCACGAAAGCTTCCAATAGATGGAAACCCGCCTCACGCCACTCCGCAAATCCTTTCCCCGCAACCGCTTGCGCTCCGCCGGGGTGACGTGGTCCGCCGCCCGCGGCCGCGCCGGGGAAGGCGTCCGGCCTCGCGGGACGCATCGCCCCCCTGCTGCCGCGGACGCCGGCGATTGACCCCAGCCGGATCACCGCCGCCTCCGCAGGCGTGCCGCTCGCGGGCCGGCGGGCGCGGAGCGGCGCAGCTCGGCCGGACGTTTCTCCCGCACCCGGCGTCCGGGAGCGGGCATCGGTGCTTTCCATTCGCGACGAGCATCACCCGCCGGTGACGCGAACGGCACAGCCATGCTCGACATCACCCGGATGGGTGCCGCCCGCGTACGCACGACCGCCTGCGCGAAGCGGTTAGACCCCGCGCGCAGGCGGCACGACGAACCGCAGACGATGCTTCGCGGCTCACGGCGGGCATCACCCGGAGCGCGTAAAACAGGAATTCAGGTCGGCATACATTTGTAAAAACATAAATTTCTCAAGTGGACAGCCCGCGCATCGCGGTGCGCGCAGAATACAGTATACACGAGCAGAAACGAGAATTTACCTTGCGCATCCACGTCATCGCCATTACCCGGGAATTTGGAAACACGTTCGGCACACGGAAGAAAAAAAGCAAAATTTTCTGTGGTTGATTCGGCCGCGGCGGGCTCCCGTCGGGGGTGGGGGCGGCGTGCGGCCGACGAGCGAGGTGGGGCGGGCAACGCAGGATCATCCTCAACCGGAGAGGGCTCCATGAAGAAGCTCGCACTGGAGGACCTGCAGGTCGACTCATTCGAAACCATGCCGGAGGAGACGGAAGGGCGTGGCACGGTCAGGGCGCACGACGACACGGATTACGGCACGTGCTACCCGAGGTACACCTGCACGGGCGCGTGCGAGAGCGGCCCGGGCGTCGGCTGCACCCAGACCTGCCACCCCTTCACCTGCTCCGAGAGCTACGACTACACGTTCTGCGACTGCGACACTCTGAACGACTACACCTGCCCCGGGAACTGCTGACGAGCCGGTGAGCGGCCGCTGACGTGACGGCAGCCGCGGCGCGGACCCCGCCCGCCCCGCTCCATCCCCGCCGCGCTGCCGGCGCAAGCATCCGGGAACGACGAAGCCCGGCGGGCGACTGGCGCCTGCCGGGCTCGACGTTTCGGCTCGGGATTGCCCCCGGAGGATTCGAACCTCCACTAACGGTTCCAAAGACCGCTGTGCTGCCTTTACACCAGGGGGCAACGGCAGCGCGGAGGCCGCCCGTGAGCTAACCTCCGCGCCCGGTGAAAGTTATGCATCGCCCGCGGCAGGGTCAACCCGCGCATGGGCGCGCACGGTGGCGCGTGGTTTGGATGTTGCGCGCGGAAAACGCCCGACCCCGGGCCCTTCCCCACGCTCCCCGTCCCGTCCATGCCGTTCGTCCGCTTCGGGGTGGGGCACCTGCTCGCGATTGCGGCCACCGCGGCGGGCGCAGTGGCCGCGGCGCGGCTGGCGCGCCGCGAGCGGTGGCGCCCGACGGTGCGCTGGTCGCTGTTCGCGCTGCTCGCGGCGGCGGCCGCGGGGTTCTACGCGATCGAGGCGCTCAACGGTACGCTGTCGAAATACCACCTGCCCTTCCACCTCAGCGACTTCGCCGTCTTCCTGGCGCTGTTCGCGCTCGCCACCCTGCGCCGGCCCGCCGCCGAGCTGCTCTACTTCCTGGCCATCCCCGCCGTGATCGCGACGGTTACGCCGGACCTGCAGCGCGGGTTCGGGGACTGGTTCACCTGGGTCTTCTTCGTCTTCCACGGCGGCACCGTCGCGGCCGCGGCGGCGCTGACGTTCGGCTGCGGGCTGGCGCCGCGGAAGGGCGCGGTCTGGCGGGCGATGGGCTTCCTGCTGGCGTACGCGGCGCTGGCCGCGCTGGCCAACCGGCTGCTGGGCACCAACTTCATGTTCCTCAGCCGCAAGCCGCGCCAGCCGTCGCCGCTGGACTGGCTGGGCGAGTGGCCGTGGTACCTCGCGGCGGCCTCCGTGCTCGCCGCCGCGCTCTTCTCGCTGGCCTACCTGCCGTTCGCGGCGCGGGAGCGCCGGGCGCGGCCTAACGGGAAGACCGCCGCGTGACGACCGTGATCTCGCCCCAGCGGTCGGGGTCCCGCGCGTGGCGCACCTGGACCCGGTAGCGCCCGGGCCGGTTGAACTGGCCGATGAAACCCACGCTGGCGCTGGCTTCGCCCGGAGCCAGGGTGACCACGGGCGGCGCCGCCACGCATCCGGGCACCGCCCGCTGGACCAGAGTGCCGCGCGTCCGCAGGTCCCTCCCGGGCTCCAGCGTGCACGTCACCACCCGCACGGTCACCGGCCGCGGACCGCGGTTGACCAGCCGGGAGCTGAGGCGGAAGACGTCGTCGCCGGGCCAGTCGAGCGGCGTGACCGTGATCTCCTGCTCCAGCCCGTCGAACCGCGAGGTGGACTGGAACGGGCGCGCGACACCGGCGGCCCCGAAGCAGGCCGCAAGCGTCAGCATCGCGGCGGCGATGACCAGGGCTCGCATCCGGCACCTCGCTGGCTGTGGGGGCGGCCATCCGCGGCAACGGTAGACAACGCGCGAGACGCTTGCCTGCCGCACGGCGGAGCGGATCCGGCCCTACCCGCCCGGGGAGAGGGTCTCCAGCGTCTCCGCGGGCCACGCGCGCATGCGCAGGCCGCGCATGCGCTCCAGCGCCTGGTCGCGCGCGTCGGCGTCGTCGAACACGCCGAATACGCTGGACCCACTCCCCGCCATCAGCGCGACGCGCGCCCCGCCCTGCCGCAGCGCGGACAGGGCCAGGCCGATGAACGGGATCCGCTCCCCCACCACCGGCTGGAAGTCGTTCTCCGCCAGCGCCGCGACCGCGTCCCACGACGCCAGCGCATCCAGCGGGAGGGAGGCGCCCGCCGGCGCGTAGGCCCCGCGGCGCTCCGCCAGGCGCGCGAAGGCGTCCGCGGTGGGCATGGCCACGCCGGGGTGGGCGATGAGGACGGGGCGCGCCGGCAGCGGCGGCAGCGCGAGCAGGCGCTCGCCGCGGCCCCAGCCGAGGGCGAGCGGGGAGCCGCAGAGGAAGAAAGGGACGTCGCTGCCCAGGCCGATGGCGAGCTGCAGCAGCGCCTCGCGCGAGAGCAGGTGGCCGTGCAGCGCGTTGAGGGCGCGGAGGGTGGCCGCCGCGTCGGAGCTGCCGCCGCCCAGCCCCGCCGCGGA
Source organism: Longimicrobium sp. (assembly GCA_035715345.1). Taxonomy (GTDB): domain Bacteria; phylum Gemmatimonadota; class Gemmatimonadetes; order Longimicrobiales; family Longimicrobiaceae; genus Longimicrobium. The sequence continues at coordinate 13,480 of DASTLD010000487.1, read as the reverse complement.
GGGGATGCGCTTCTCCAGGCGGATGGCGACCGCGGGCGTCAGCTCGGTGCGGACGTAGAACGCGAGCGCGGCGCGGCGGGCCAGGTTCCGCTCCGGCGGCCCCGTGTCCACGCCGCCGGCGACGGTGAGCGCGATGCCGGGCTCGCCGTGCTCCACCGTGACCGCGTCCGCGAGCGAGACGGCCTGGAACAGCGTCTCCAGCGCGTGGAAGCCGGTCTCCTCGCGCGCCAGGATGCGCAGGAAGAGGTTGACCTTGGCGGGCGCGGAGACCGCCACGCGCTCAGGCGGGCCGTGCATCGCCCCCGGCGGCATCGCCCGCCCCCGCTCCCTCCTCCTTGCGCTCGCGGCCGCTCAGCTCGCTCCAGCGCAGGTTGAGGCGCGCCGCGTAGTACAGCCCCAGCGCCGTCACCGTCAGCCATCCCCCCAGGTGGAAGCCGATGGCGAAGGTGGCGGCCTGCTCCTTGGCCACGCCCCACAACCCCAGCCCCCACACGCTCGCCGCCTCGAACGGGCCGAAGAAGCCCGGCGCCGCGGGGATGGACACCGCCAGCGCGATCAGCGACTGCAGGAAGACCGCGCCCAGGAAGCCGGGCCCCTCGATGCCCACGGAGCGGAAGGCCAGCCAGAACGAGAAGGCCAGGAAGGTCCACTGGAACAGGACCCAGCCCACGGAGATGGCCAGCAGCCGCGGACTGCGCAGCACGTGCAGCCCGCGCACGAAGCCCTCGCACGCGCGCAGCACCGGCCCGCGCGCCCGGCCCGGCAGCACGCGCGAGCACCGCTCCGCCACGCGCAGGGACCAGTCCGGCGCCGCGGCCATGGCGATCACCGCCAGCGTCAGCCCCGCGATGGCCGCGACGATGAACGACAGGGCGGCGCGCGGGTCGTCGCCGGTGATCGCGGGAAAGCCGGGCATCGCCATCGCCCCCAGCAAAAAGCCGATGCAGACGATGCCGTCCAGCACGCGCTCCAGCACCAGCGACGCCAGCGACGCCGTCAGCGGCACCCGCGTCTCGCGCGACAGCACGTACACGCGCGCGAACTCGCCCAGGCGGGCGGGGAGCACGTTGTTGGCGCCGAAGCCGATGCACACGCCCGCGATGCGCGGGCGCCAGGGCACGCGCGGGTCCACCGGCGCCAGCAGCGTCTTCCAGCGCAGGGCGCGCACGTGCATGCCCAGCGTGGAGACGAGCACCGCCGCCGCCATCAGCCACGGGTTGGCGCGGCGGATCTGCGCGCCCACCTCCGCCCAGTCGATGCCGCTCAGGGCGTACCACAGCAGGAAGGCGGTCGCCGCGATCGCGACGGCCGCCTTGATGCGATTCTTCATGCGGATCAGGGAAGGGAGCGGCCGGCCAGACCCACCTCGACCAGCCCGAACAGCTCGTCCAGCGCCTCCGCCAGCGGGGTGCCCGCGCCGCCGCCGGTCAGCGCGTCGATGCGGGCGCGCAGGGCCAGCGCCTCGCGCAGCGCGTCCTCCGGCGAGTAGAACAGGTTCTCCACCGGCACCACGCCGTCCTCCGCCGGTGCCGCGGGCGCGGGAGCCGCGGGGGGCGCGGCCGGGGCGGACTCGCGCGGGGGCGGCGGCGCGCCCGGCAGCGAGTAGCGCAGGCGCAGCAGCGCGGAGCGGGCCTCTTCCGGCGTGCCGGCGCCGTGCAGCCGCTGCGCCGCCTCGTCCGCCGCCTCTTCCAGCTCGTCCAGCCCGTAGGTGCCCGCCAGCTCGCGCACGCTGGCGGCCAGCTCCGCCATCTGCCGCGCCAGCCGCCCGAAGCGCTGCGGCTGCGCGGGCGCGCCCGCCATCAGCCCCTCCGCGCGGTCCAGGAAGCCGGTGGCCTCGATGCGCAGGAAGGTCTCCACCTCCTCCGGCAGCCGCCCGCCCTCCCCCGGCACCGGGGCGGCGCCGGACGCCACCACGTGCGGCCCCTGCTCGTCGCCGAACAGGCGGGTGATGGGCACCACGTCCTCGCCCTCGGGCGCCGCGGCGGGGTCGTCCGCGCGGTCGCGCAGCTCGCGGAAGGCGGCCAGCTCCGCGCACTCGCCCGGCGCCTGGCCGCGCTCCAGGCAGCTCCCCGCGGCCTCCAGCGCCGTGCTGCCCGCGCGCACCAGCTCGAGCTGCGGCCCGCGCGCCGGCCCGCCGCGGCCGATCAGGTCGTGCGCCGCGTCCTCCAGCCCCTCCAGCACCTCCAGCACCGGCGCCAGCGTCTGCAGCCCGGCCACGCCGCGCACCGGCCGCATGCGCCGCAGCACCGCGCGCAGCGGCTCGCGCGCGTCCGCGCCGCCGGCCAGCTCCGCCAGCGCGCGCTCGATCTCGCCCACCACGCCGCCGATCTCGCGGCGCACGAAGGAGAACAGCTCGGCGCCGTCCGCGGCGGCCGCGCGGCGGTGGCCCTGCACGTCCGCCCAGCGCGCGGCGGCGGTCCGGGCGCGCGCCTCCTCCGCCTCGCCCCAGCGCTCCGCGCTGCCCACCAGCGCGCGCAGGTCCGCGGCGGTGGCGCGGGCGCGCTCCAGCGCCTCCGGCGACCACTGCAGCGAGCCGTCGCGCAGGGCGCGGGCGCCGTCCTCCAGCCGCTCCGCCACCTCGGCGACGCCCGAGACGCCCGCGATCTGCGCGCTGCCGCGGACGCCGCGCGCCAGGCGGAAGAACTGCTCCGCGTCCGGCCGCTCCGACGACGCCAGCAGCGCGTCCATGCGGTCCAGGAACTCGCCGGCTTCCTGCGCGAAGTACTCCGAGAGCGGCTGGGACATCGGGTGGGGGATGATGGGTTCAGCGCACGGAGGGCCTTACTCCGTGTCCTCCAGCAGCGCCGCCAGGCGGTGCGCCGCGGCGGGGTCCAGGCCGGCGCCGCGCGCCAGGCGCAGGGCCTCGCGGCCGAGCAGGCAATATATCGCGCGCAGGTCCGGCGACAACCGCGCCAGGTGCCGCTCCACCGTCTCCGCGTCGCCGCGCGCGATGGGGCCGGTGAGCGCCGCCGCCGGCCCGTGCGCCGCCACGTTGCGCACCGCGCCCTCCGCCAGCGCCGCCAGCGAGGCGCGCGCGTCCTGCTCCATCACCCCCGCCTGCCCCATCAGCCGCTCCGCGATGGAGAGCAGCGCCACGCCGTAGTTGGCCGCGAACACCGCCGCCGCGTGGTACTCCGCCTTGTGCCCGGGGCTGATGCGCAGTGCCCGCCCTTCGCACGCGCGGACGACCCTTTCCGCGGCCTCCGCCGCGGCGCCCTGGCCCTCGATGCCCCACGCCACGCCGCGCAGCCGCTCCGCGCCGTCCCCGCCGTCCGCCACGGCCGCGAGGGGGTGCACGGAGCCGACCGGGTGCCCGGCATCGCCCAGTGGCGCCAGCACGTCCAGGGACAGGCTGCCGCTGGTGTGGAGGATGGGGACGGAGGGGGCGATGCCGAGCGCCGCCAATCGCCCCGCCACCTGGCCCACCGCCCGGTCCGGCACGGCGATCAGCACCGCGGAGGGATGCGGGGGCGCCGCGCCGAGCCCCGCGAGGTAGGCGATGGGGATCGGGGGCGACGCGAAGACGGGATGCTCGCGCGGCGATGCGGCGCGCCCGGAGACGGTGATCGCGTCCACGGCGCCGGAGTCGCGCAGGCGCAGGGCCAGCGCCAGCCCCAGCCGCCCCGCGCCGACGATCCAGACGTGGCCCAGGGGAAACGCTGCGGCGCTGACCACCGCTGGAGACTCGTCCACCGCCGTCAGCGCCGGGCCAGCTCGGGATGCGCGGCCGCGTAGGCGCGGCACGCGTCGATGTCGGCGGGTTCGAGGTAGGGGAAGTCGTCCAGCAGTTCCGCCTCCGACATCCCGCTTCCCAGATATTCCATCACGTCCTTGACCGTCATGCGCATGCCGCGGATGCACGGCTGGCCGGACCGCTTGCCGGGCTCGATGGTGATGCGGTCCAGCAGCGGCGCGGTCACCCGTACACCTTGACGCCGCGGGTCTTGAGGCGGCCCAGGGTGGCGGCGGGCAGGCGGGCGCGCAGGTGGATCTCCGCGCCGTTGTCCTGGCGGTCCAGCACCTCGCCCTCGCGGTAGATCTCCGCCAGCAGCCCGCCCTGCGTGGACGACAGCGTCAGCCGCACGTCCGGCCGTACCTCGCGCAGCCGGCGCAGCAGGTTCTCGCGCAGCGACTCCAGCCCGCTCTCCTCCACCGTGGAGGTGAAGATGGCCGGCGCGCCGTACGACCGCTCGCGCAGCGCCTGCTCCTCGTCGTGCGACAGGCGGTCCACCTTGTTGAAGACCAGCACCACCGGCCGCTCGCGCAGCCCCAGGTCCGCCAGCACCTCCTCCACCACCTGCTTCTGCTCCTCCCACGCGGGGTGCGAGGCGTCGATCACGTGCAGCAGCACGTCCGCCTCCGCCGCCTCCTCCAGCGTGGCGCGGAACGAGGCCACCAGGTGGTGCGGCAGCTTGCGGATGAAGCCGACGGTGTCCGTCACCAGCACCTCGCCGCCCTCGCCGATCTCCACCGCGCGGGTGGTGGGGTCCAGCGTGGCGAACAGGCGGTCCTCCACGTACACCTCGGTGCCGGACAGCTTGCGCAGGATGGACGACTTGCCCGCGTTGGTGTAGCCCACCAGCGAGGCGCGGAGCTGGCCCTCGCGGCCCTTGCGCTGCGTGGCGCGGTGCCGGGCCACGCGCTCCAGCTCGTCCTTGAGCCGGGCGATGCGGTGGTCGATCAGGCGGCGGTCCGTCTCCAGCTGCGTCTCGCCGGGGCCGCGCATGCCCACGCCGCCGCGCACGCGCGACAGGTGGGCCCACATGCGCGTAAGGCGCGGGCGCAGGTACTGGAGCTGCGCCAGCTCCACCTGCGCGCGGGCCTCGCTGGTGCGCGCTCGCGTCGCGAAGATGTCCAGGATCAGCTCCGCGCGGTCCATGATGCGCGTGCCCAGCAGCCGCTCCAGGTTGCGCCCCTGCGCCGGCGACAGCTCGTCGTCGAAGATGCAGAGGGTGGCGCCGTCCAGCTCCACCTTCTGCTTGAGCTCCTCCGCCTTGCCCTCGCCGATGAAGAACTTGGGGTGCGGGCTGTCCAGGCGCTGGACGAAGCTGTCCAGCACCTCCACGCCGGCCGTGTCCGCCAGGCGCTCCAGCTCCTCGAGGTGCTCTTCCGTCACCTCCGCCGTCTGCGACTTGGCCGGCGCGCCCACCAGGACCGCCTTCTCCCGCGGCGCCTCCAGCTCGATCAGGTCTCGGTTGCTGATGGTGTGTCTCCGGGATCGTGTTCAGGAGATGTGGAGCTCGGCTGTGCCAATCACTTCGCCCTCGAGCACCGGAGGTCCGTCCTGCAGCAGCATCCGAATCACCTCACTCAAACGCTGTTCGACCTCGGCCCTGCTGCCGCCCTGCGCGTGCGCCCCCGGCCAGCCCGGAACGTACGCGACCAGGACTCCTGTCTCCCGCGAGCGTGCGACAACGGCCGTGTAGGTTGCCGCTTGGCCACTGGTGCTCACAACTCACCCGCCGTGTCCAGGATGAACTGGTAGAGATCCGCGCCGAGCCGGAACGCAAGCAAGCGCGAGAGCTGGTCGAGGACGGGTTTGACCGCGGGAAGCATCCCGTGCTTCTTGGCATCCATAAGCACACCCGCCATCCCGGTGATGCGGATCCCCATCCGCGCGGCCGCCATTCGCGCCTGGAGATCGTCGACCAGCAGCAGGTCGGCACCAACTCGCAGCGCGAGTGCAATCGCCGCCGCCTCGCCCGGGTCCAATCGTCCGACTTCCAGAGGAAGTGCGGCCTCGCTCCCGGTAGCCGTCTCGATCCAGGCCGCGTCCAGGATCTGTTGCGCGACTGCGGGATCGCGCGCGTCCTCCACCACCTCCTGACGCACCGCCTGCGGGATCAGGACTTCCCTGTAAAGTTCACGGAGCAGGTCGAGATGGCCGACGGTTGCGAGCGCGATCAGTGGAGAGGAATCGCTGACGACAATCAAAGCCGCCCCAGCTCGCGTAGATTCGCAATGTCTTTCTCGAATTCGGCCCGATCGTAATTCAGCGGGATCCCGCGGCTCGCGAGCAGGTGCTGGAACTCGATCCTGCCGATCCCGGCCAGCTCGGACGCACGGCCGATGCTGATCTTGCCGCGCTGGTACAGGGTGACGGCAAGCTCCGCCGCCATCTCCTGCTCCGTCATGTTGGTCGCAACCAGCAGCTCGTCAGGAAAGGTCAACGTCATCACGCCTCCTTGGAAACCAGCCAACCCCGCCCGGCACACGTCCGGCGGGGCTGGTTGAGGTTGCAGCAAATCGCGCGTGGGGGCAAGTGGCGTCAGCGGCCGATCCGGGCAGGGCTGCGGGCCGCGGCGCCTCCAGCTCGACCAGGTCTCGGTTGCTGATGGTGTGATTCCCCGTGTTAGTCCCGGTTGGCCAGGAACTGCTGGACCGGCAGGCCGATGTCCTTTGCGATCTGCCGGAGAAGGATGGGATCGATGTCCCTGGAGCCGTGAACGGGAACGGTCGTGCAGCGGCCGTCCGCGTGCCGGAACTGCTTGTGGGAGCCGCGCTGCCGGACCTCCTCGAACCCCAGCCTGGCCAGGATCGCGATCACCTCGCGCGGACGCAGGACCGGAATGTCGCCCACTGCTCAGGCCACCTTCACGCTCGCGGTGCCCACGAACTCCGACTCCATCTCCGGCACGCCGTCCTCGTGGAGCATCTCGATGACCTCCCGAAGGTTGTCCATCAGCTCCTCGATGGTCTCCCCCTGCGAGTGCGCGCCCGCGAAGCCCGGCACATACCCCACGTAGAGACCGGTGTCCGAGGAGCGTTCGATGACGGCCGTGTAGGATTGCATTCGGTCCTCCCTTCGAGTTCCTCGTTCTACTCCGCGAAGTAATCTGTATCGACCCGCTTGATCTCGTAAGACGCTACGGGCGAGACACCGACGCCGTGGTCAATCATGAAGCTGGCGAGCGTCTGCCCATCGATCAGCACGACCTTGCTTTCGATCATCGAAGCATACTGAACCGCATCGGAGGAGAACGCGGAAGTGGTGATGAAGATGCCCTTGCGAGCGCGGAGCCCCTGGAGCGCTCCGACGAACTTCTGGATCTCGGGCCGGCCGACGGTACCTTCCCAACGTTTTGCCTGGATGTAGATCACATCGAGCCCCAGGCGGTCCTCCTTGATGATGCCATCGATCCCGCCGTCACCGCTCTTCCCGATGGCTTGCCCAGCGTCCCGCCGGCTCCCGCCGTAGCCCATCTTTACGAGCAGATCAACGACAAGGCGCTCAAAGAACGCCGGCGAGCAGCTCATGATCTGCTGGATCAGATCGGCCGCCAACGAGCCCCGCAGTCTCTGGTACGCGCCTTCAATGGCATCTTCGGGCGTGCCCTCGTCGGCAACGCTCACCAGCCGGCTCTCGGGCCGCTCGGGCGTGCTCCTCCGGGTGTTCTTGAACTCGATGAACTCGGGATACCGTTCCAGCAGCTTGAGATCGATGCGCGCGGGAGCGGACCGCAGCACATCCTTTCCCCGGGCAGTAATCCGGAAGTGGCTGCGGCGAGTCGCGAAGAGAAGACCAGCCTTTTTCAGGTAAGTCGTTGCCCACCCGACTCTGTTGTCAAATGTCTGCTGGCCGCTGGTGAGCAGCTCTTTCCGCTCCGCGTCGGTGAGACGGAAATGATCCGCGAGCCTCTCAATGGATTCGCGTGCGGAATGCTCCTGTTCATCAGCCGCAAACTGAAGCAGCGGGAGCATGATGCTCTGGTAATCAGGAATTGGCATGAGTGTAAGCGAGGGCGGAGCGCGAACCCAAGAGTTGGTTGCTGTCCGTCGTCAGATTCCGAGGCGCCTCAACGTCTCCAAGTCCTGCTCCAAGTCATCGATGTCGAGGGTCAGGTAGTAGCCGTGTTGGGCAAGGAGCCGCTGAAAATCGAACCGGCCGATACCCACCAGCCGCGCAGCTTGCCCGAGGGTGAGTTTCTCCTGCTGGTACAGCTCGAACGCTTTTGCGAGCAACTCGGGATCCGGTTTGCTCATACGGCAGGTCCGCAGCGAGAGGTTGGGCGAACCAGTTCCCCCACCGTCAACCTCCGTTCCAATCACGCGGGTGTGAGCGGCCGACGGCGCATCGCCGCCCCGCGTTCGTGCGGAGCGGCGATGGGAGGTTGCAGCAAATCGCGCGTGGGGGCAAGTGGCGTCAGCGGCCGATGAGGACCGAGCCGGTCTTGCGGAAGGGGACCACGCGGCGCATGCCGGCCGCGCGCACCCAGGCCCTGCCCTCCACGCGGTAGTTCACGCTGCCGGTGCGCAGCACGGACGCGCCCGCGTCGCGCAGGTCGCCGGCGCTGAACTGCACGGGGATGGACACCACCTCCGTGTCGCGCGCGCCGATGACGATGCGCTCCTCGTAGAGGCCGCTCGTCAGCCGGTTCCAGCCGCCGTCGGTGGTGTCGCCGGGCGCGCGCAGGAACAGCTCGTAGCGCACGCTGTCCGCGCGCACGCTCACCGGGTTGGGGTTCTCCACGCGCACGTTGACCAGCACGGTGCCTCCGCCGAAGCCGATGCTGCCCAGCGTCACGCTCTCCAGCTCGATCTCCGGCTTGCGATATCCCGTGCACGCCGACAGCGCGGCGGCAAGCAGCAGCAGGATGGCTCCACGGTTCCGCATCATCACTCCTCCGCAAACGGCCTCTCGTCTCGTCCGCCGGCGCATCCGCCGCGCCGGCGCGGGCCAGCAGGTACACCCCGCCGCCGGCGCCGGGTCCCCCCCTGCGCACACAGCGGGCCGGGCGCGTTTCGCTTACCTTGTCGCGTGCGGCGGGCGCGGCGGGCGCGGGCGATGCGTCCTCCGCGTCCTCCGCGGCTCCGCGTGAGCCCCGTCACCCCGAACGAGCGCGCGATGCCCGACGCAGGCGAATCACCCGGCCGCTGGACCAACCACACCGTCGCGGACGACGAGGCCGGCCGCACCGTGCAGGAGATCCTCACCGGGCCCATGGGCATCTCCCGGCGGATGATCCAGCGGCTGACGCGGGCAAAGGGGCTGCAGCTCAACCGCCGCCCCGCCTGGCTGGCCGCGAAGGTCCGGCCGGGCGACGTGGTGGCGGCCCGCATCGCCGAGCGCGAGCAGGCGGGGCTGGCGCCGGTGCAGATGCCGCTGTCCATCGTGCACGAGGACGCGGAGATCCTGGTGGTGGACAAGCCGCCGTTCCTGCTGGTGCACCCCACCACGCCGCAGCAGGACCGCACGCTGTCGCACGGGGTGGCGTGGCACTTCGAGCGGCAGGGGCTGCACGCCAAGGTGCGCCCGGTGCACCGCATCGACCGCGACACGTCGGGGCTGGTGCTGTTCGCCAGGACCTCGCACGCGCACCACCGCCTGGACCTGCAGCTCCGCGAGGGCGGCCTGACGCGCGAGTACCTGGCGCTGGTGGACGGCGTGGTGCAGGGCGAAAGCGGCACGCTGGACGCGCCCATCGCGCGCGACCCGCGCAACGCCAGCCTGCGCGTGGTGCGCCCCGGCGGCGAGCCCGCGGTCACGCACTGGCGCGTGGAGGAGCGCCATCCCGGGGCCACGCTGCTGCGGCTGGAGCTGGAGACCGGCCGCACGCACCAGGTGCGCGTCCACCTGCTGCACGCCGGCCATCCCGTGCTCGGCGACCGCCAGTACGGCCGCCGCGGACTGGACCTGATCAATCGCCAGGCCCTGCACGCCGCCCGCCTGGCCTTCGCGCATCCGGCGACGGGCGGAGCGCTGGACCTGGCCGCGCCCCTTCCCGACGACATGCGCACGGCGGTGGACCGGTTGTCCGGGTAGCCCCTCGCCGGCGCTCCGCTTCACCCGCCGGGTGGACAGACGGAAAACGCCATCCTTGCGCTGCTACAGAATCCGGCATCAGATTGGCAGTGGCGCGCGCGCAACGCAGGCCGATCCCGCCGTTTTTTCCCGCTGCTCCCCGCCCCGGGCCTTCTCCCCCGGGCGACGCCGGACCTCTCTCCCACGGTTTCGCTTTCCGCCGCGCCCTCCCGCAGGTCCCCGGGTTCCCCTCCACGCCGGATCTCCCCATGGGCACACGTACCACCCCCCTTGTGAAGGCCGTGCTGCTGTCCCTGATGATGGCCGCCGGACTGGCCGCGTGCAGGGACCGCGGCGACGAGACGGACATCGCCGAGTCGCCGGCAGTGGAAGGCGTCATCATCCCGCAGCGGCTGGCGTACGCGGAGTTCCCGGTGGACAGCGCCACCATCCTGCGCTGGGTGCAGGCCACGGACACGGTGAGCATCCGCCGGCATGCGTGGAACATCTGGGTGGGCCTCACGGCAATGACCAACCAGGTCGCGAACGGCGACACGCTGCCCGTCTACGAGACGTGGCTGTCGCGCTACGAGGTGTACAACGTGGGCATCCCGCTGGCGGACCGGCGGGCGTTCGCCACCCGGGGCCGACCGGTGGACCGCGGCTTCCACTCGCCCGTGCAGTTCCATCACCCGGCCTCGGTGGGGCTCACCGGCACGTCCGCCGGGCAGGACGAGCGCGTGATCGCGGGGGTCAAGTACAACATGGCATCGGCCGGGCACGTGTGGCGGTACAACTACACGGACTCCACCACGCTGGACTCGCTCAACAACGCCTGGCCCACGAGCACCCCCATCGCGGACCGCAACATCGTACCCTTCCCGGACTCCGCCATCGCCACCAAGCCGGTCTACTGGATCGTGAACCAGACGGGGCTCACCGTCATGCCGTACTGGGCCGGAGTGGACTCCAGCACCAATCCCGGCCAGCCCACGGATACCACCTGGACGCAGTTCGTTGCCATCGATCCCACGGGGCAGCAGGTGGGGGACACGGTGCAGGTGCAGGAGCACGGTCGGACGTACCCGGCGCGGGTGATCGGGCTGGACCAGTTCTACTCGTTCCCGCTCACGCAGGACGAGGTGAACGACATCACCAACCCCACCAACAACCCGGCGCTGGACACGGAGATCGCCAACGACAGCATCGACGTCTACGCCGACGGCCGGCAGTCGCAGCAGCCCGTGAGCGTGGGCGACTACGCGGTGCTGACGGCGATGCACGTGTCGACCAAGGAGATCGGCAACTGGACCTGGCAGACGTTCTGGTGGACACCCGACTACCGCAACAACCCGCTGGCCAGCGACCAGCCCGCCGGCGTGCAGGGGCCGTTCAAGAACTTCGCGATGCAGCAGGCCTACTACATGGTCATCCCGTCCGGCCCGTCGCAGGGGCAGAACCAGGTGACCTTCAACCCGTACCTGGAGACGGGCCTGACGCCGCCGGACTCGGGCATCGCGTCCAACTGCATGAGCTGCCACCGCATGGCCACCTGGACGTTCTCCAACTACCACTTCTACGGCAACATCCAGCCGGGCGACTCCGCGCTGTTCGCGGGCTTCACCAAGCTGGACTTCCTGTGGAGCGTGCAGGTGGGCGCCTCCACCGCGCAGGCCAGCCTGCTGCGCCGCTCCCGCGCCGGCTCGTCCGCGCCGCCCGCCGGGCAGACGACGGGGACGCCGCCCGGCACCCCGGCGCCCGCGCCGCCCGGCGGCACGCGGCGGTAGACGTCGCGGACAATCGAGCGGGGCCGGCGGAGCACGTCTCCGCCGGCCCCGCCGCTTTCATGGAATGTCCGCGGAGACCCGCGATGCCGCGTCAGAACGGACGCAGCAGGAAGAGGAAGGAGGCGATGCCGATGAGGACGATGGCGTGCCGCACGCGCTGCTGCCCCACGCGCTGCGCCACGCGCGAGCCGCCGTACCCGCCCAGCAGCGCGCCGCCGGCCATGGCCAGCGCCACGGGCCAGTCCACGATGCCGCTGAGCGCGAAGATGCCCGCGGCCACCGCGTTCATGCAGGTGCCGCCCCAGTTCTTGAGGCCGTTCATGCGGTGGATGTTGGTGAAGCCCATCATCCCCAGCCCCGCCAGCATCAGGATGCCCACCCCGGCGCCGAAGTAGCCGCCGTACACGCCGATGGCGAACTGCGCCGCCAGGTACGCCGGCGCGAAGCGCGGATCGCCGTCGTGCTCCGCGGCCGCGCCGCCCTCCGCCGCGCGGCGGCGCTGCAGCCACCGCACCAGGCGCCCCTGCGCCACGAAGAGCAGCGTGGCCCCGAGCACCAGGAACGGGACCACGCGGTCGAAGGTCTCCGCCGGCGTGCGCAGCAGGAGCAGCGCGCCGGCCGCGCCGCCGGCAATGCTGGGCAGCGTCAGGCGCAGCACCCAGCCGCGCGCGCCGCCCAGCTCGCCGCGGTACCCCCACATGCTGGCCAGCGCGCCGGGCCACAGCGCCACGGTGCTGGTGGCGTTGGCGACCAGCGCGGGCACGCCCAGCCCCACCAGCGCGGGAAAGGTCAGCAGCGTGCCCCCGCCCGCGATGGAGTTGATGCCCCCGCCCAGCACGGAGGCCACGAACACCCCGACGAGCGCCAGCAGCGAAAGCGGTTCATGCGCCATCCGCCCAAAGTGCCGCCTGCCCGCCGCGCGCGGCAAGTCGCGCCGTCGTACTCCGTACTCCGTACCCCGTACTCCGTACTTCCGGGCCGGCGCCCCGCGCGGACGCCGGCCGATCCACCACCGCGGGCGCCGCGGTTACGGCGTGTCGAAGTTGAACGAGCTGGTGCCGCCGGAGATCTTCAGGATGGCCTTGATGGCGTTGTTGCCGACCACGATCAGCAGCGGCGTGTCGTCGACGTTGACCACGCTGGAGCCGCCGATCCACCAGTTGTTGGTGGTGGAGTAGTGGCCCTGGGCCAGGAACACGTTCACCGGCAGCGCCGCGGCGCCGACCTGGAAGGTGACCGTGGCCTGGTAGAAGAAGTTCAGCTTCTCCGGCGTGCCCCCGCCGCCGTCCGGCGCGTACTCGTGCAGCTCGCCGCCGGTGGCGTTGACGAAGCTGCTGGCCACGGACTCCGAGCCCTGGCGGTCCGCCTCCAGGGTCAGGGTCCACGTCGAGCCGTTCTTGGAGATGTTCGGCGGGGGCGACGCGCTCTCGCCCTCGGTGATCACCAGCGAGCCGTTGACGTAGGTGACGTTGCTGATCAGCGGGGAGGTGAGGGTGACGCTGTTGGACGACATCGGGCGCTCCTGTGGGAAGAAGATTGAACCGCGTATCACAACGGGGAACCGCCTCCTGCGGGGTGCGCCGCGAACCGGCGCGGGCTCCCGCGCGCTGCGTTCCGGCGCGGGGAGAGATCGGCGGGGCGGCTTACACCTCCCTGAACTCGAACGAGCTGACGCCGCCCGACATCTTGAAGGTATCGGTGATCTCGTTGTTCTCGATGATGACCAGCAGGGGCTCGTCGATGTTCTCGACCGCGTTCCCGCCGATCCACCAGTTGTTGCGCGCGATGGAGCGGCCCTGGGCCATGTACACGTCCACGGGCACCAGCCTGCCCCCCACGCTGAAGGTGACGCGGAGGCCGTAGGAGAAGTACAGCTCATCCGGCGTCCCGCCGCCGCGGAAGGGCGCGTACACCCTGGTCTCGCTGCCACCGCTCCGCTGCACGAACCGCG
>DASTLD010000486.1:0-8662 GCA_035715345.1 Longimicrobium sp. | reverse complement strand
GATCATCATCTGCGTCGTCTTCTCCAGCGGCGTCTCGATCTCCACCGGCTCCAGGCGCAGGTCCTTGGTGACCTCGTAGGCCATGAGCATGGCGATCTCGTCCACCAGCTCCTTGAACTTCTTCTTGGACGTCTCCTTGTTGCGCAGCACGGCCAGCTTGTGCTGCACGAGCGGATGCGTGATGACGGTGAGGTTGGGGAACTGGGCGGTCACGCGCTCCTCCGGGTGGGTGTGGGCGCGCCAAGCTACGCGCCCGCGGCGGCGCGGGTCAACCCGGCATGCAACCTGCCGCCGGACGCCGCCGGAAACGCTTGAACCAGGAGTGGAGATGAAGACAGCCTGGCTGAACGTGCAGGGGATGACCTGCGGCCACTGCGCGCTTTCCGTGGAGAAGGCGCTCAGGAACCGGGACGGCGTGCGCTCGGCAAAGGTGCACCTGGACGACGGCGCCGCGGAGGTGGAGTTCGAGGAGACGCGCGTCTCGCCCGAGCAGCTCGTCGCGGTGGTGCAGGACGAAGGCTACACCGCCGACATCGCGTAGCCTCGCAGCAGCGGGGAAGGACGACGGCCGCGCCCGGCACCGGATCCCCGGCGCCGGGCGCGGTCCGTCAGAAGAACTCCGTCTCCAGCAGGTACTGGCCGTGGTCGTCCGGCGCCTCGGCGCTCGTGGACAGGCTGCTCGCGACCAGGAAGTACTCGCCCGCCGGCAGCTGCTGGAGGAACGCCGCGTCGAGCGTGTCCACGTCGTAGTCGTCGTTCTCCGCCAGCAGCACGCCGTTTTCGTTGTACAGGTAGAGGTACGGGTCCAGCTCGTCGTCCGCGGCGAGGAGCGACGCCCCCACGATGCGCGTGGTGGTGAGCTGGAAGAGGTAGACCTCCACGTACTTCACCTGGCCCTCGATCTCCACCTCGCAGGAGCCGGGTCCGATCACGCCGGCCTCGACCGTGCCGATCGTTGTGGTGTGGATGGGACAGTCCCGGAAGTCCTCGTCTGCCCCGGTCGAGTCTCCCTCGCAGGCGCCCAACGCCAGGGCGGCCACCAGGGCCGGGATGCAAAGCGCGGCTCTACGCCTCATTCGCGTACGGCTCCGCGTGGAGTGGAAGTACCGCCCGGCGTGTCGAAGCGCGAAAAACGCAGGTCGCGTGCCCTGGCCGGCCCGGGCGTGCGTACGTAGGAGCCGGAAGACGCGCGGGGCGCGGAGGAGAGATTCCCCCGCGCCCCGCGTGCCCCTTCCGCCGCCGCGCCCGACCGATCACGTCCGGCACGACGGCTGGCCCGCTTCAGCTCACGATGATGGTGCCGGCGGCGATGTTGACCAGGTCGAACTCGCCCGGCGTGGTGCAGCTCGGCCCCGTGCCCGCGGCGGCCAGGTTGATGAGCGTGGCCTGGTCCGTGGCGGCGTCCACCACCTGCCAGGACGCGTCCCTGCCCTCGATGCTGGCGTCGTTGCTCTCCAGCACCGTGCCCAGGAAGGTGGCCGTGCCCCCCGACTTGTGCAGGCAGGTGACGTTGATGACCATGACCACGTTGGCCGCGGACGAGTAGTACAGCGCCTTGCCCGTGGTCACGCTCGACGCGTTGTTGTTGACGATGAAGCCGAGGTGCGCGGTGGTGGCGCCGAAGACGTACCGCGCGATCCCGATGGCCGATGCGTTGGCGGTGCCGGTCTTGAGGATGGTGGCGCCGTCCACGCGGCGCGTGTTGGACGAGGTGGGCGCCTGGTCGCACGCGGCCAGGGCGGGGACGAGGACGGCGGTGAGAAGGATGACGGCGCGTCTCATGAGGAACCTCCGGAGGAGAGTTGCGGGCTTCCGCATCTTTCACTAAACGTCGGGAAAGATGCAGGACATCGCACCGCATCGTAATCCTCCCGAGGCCGGAGCACAAGGAAACGTAAGACGTAAAACTGCAACAAATGAGCGATACAGAAGCTCCCTCGCCTGTTATCGCACAGTAGGCCGGAGATGAAAAAAGGGACGCGGAGAGAAGCCCTCTCCGCGTCCTCGGCGTCTCAGCGTGAGTCCCGGCGACTACGCGTCGCGGTCCTCGTCGTTCCCGGGCCGCGTGTGCCCGTGCGGCTTGACCGGCACGTCCGCCGCCTCCAGGGCCAGCTCCGTCCCCGGCTTGAGGCCCTCGCCGATCTGCCCGGCGGCGTTCATGGCCTGCGGCTGCTCCGGCACCGGCACGGCGTGCTTGCCGTACGGGCTCTGGTTGTCGAGCTCGTCCTCGGCGTAGTTGGTGGGGTTCACCTCGCCGCCCTCCGGGCGTGCGTGGCTGCGCGGGCGGCTGCCGTAGCCCTCGTCCTCGAACTGCGCGCGGTCGCTGGCGTCCAGCGCCTGCTCCACCTGGTGCTGCGAGTCGTCGCTGCGCGCGGGGTCCGTGTCGTGCCCCTGCCGCCGCGACCCCATCCCCGAGCGGTGCCCGGTCCATTCACCATTCGCCATCGCCCCCTCCTCGTCCGTGTGTGCGTCCAGGCGGTGCGCCTCCGCGTCCACCTCCAGCCGGTTCACCACCGTCTCCACCCCCTCCACCCGCTGCGCCACCGCCACCGCGTGCCGCGCCTCGTCGCGCGTGTAGACGCTGCCGCTCAACTCCACGATGCCGCTGCTGATGGCGCCCACGTCGATGCCGCGCTCGGACAGCACCTCGTCCGCCAGGTACTCCGCCAGCACGGCGTCCTCCAGCCGCAGCAGGCCGTTCTGCTCCGCCTGCTCGCGCCGCAGCCGCCCGGGCCGCAGGCGCGACGCCAGCCCCCCGGCCCCCTGCCGCAGCCGCTCGCCTGCCCCGCGCACGTCCACCCCCATCGCCCGGCCCAGCGCCACGGCCAGGGCCAGGCCGCCCGCCGCGCCCAGCGTGTACGCCAGCCGCTCCCACGATCCCCGCTCGCCGAGCCTGCTCCGTTCGTACTCCATCGCGTTTCCCCGGACACGTGCACCCTGCGCAACGCAAGAGGCCGCGCGGGGGTGCAATTCGCGTTCCCGCACGGCCTCTCAGGTGTGGATGTACGAACGAGTTACGGGTTCCCCTTCTCCCGCTCCTCCTGCTCGCGGCGGCGGCGCTCGTTCTCGCGCTCGCGGAGCTGCCGCTGGCGCTCGCGCAGGTGGCGCTCGCGGGTCACGTCCTGCTCCTGGCGGTCCATCTCGCGGCGGGCGCGGGCCTCCTCGCGCTGCTCGTCCTCGCGGTCGCGGGGGATGGCGGGGCGGTTCTCGCCCGTGACCGGCTTGCCGTTGACGACCACCACGCCGCCCTCGCGGATGCCCGTCTCGCGGCCCTGGCTGTCGCGGATGGTCCAGTTGCGCGTGCGGCGGCGGCGCTCCTCCGCGTCCGCCACGCTGTCGTTGTAGGTCCGCAGCCGCCGCGCGAGCTGCGCCTGGTAGCGCTCCTCGCGCGTCAGCTCGCGCTCGGGCACCGCCTCCGGCCTCACCACCAGCCGCTCGTCGCCCAGCTCGGCGCTGAGCGGGCTGCGGCCCCGCCCGGGTCCCTGCCCCTGCCCCGCCCCGGCGCCCGGGACCGCGCCCGGCACGCCCGTGCCCGGCGCCGCGCCGGGAACGCCGCCCGCCGCGCCACCGGCCGGGGCGCGCGGGATGCCCGCGGGCACCGCGCCGGGGAACGGCAGCGCCCGCGGCACGCGCGTCACCACCGAGTCCGCCAGCGCCGCCTCCTCCGCCGTGGCGGTCGGCGCGGCGGGCACGGTGGCGCTGGTCGCGGAGCCCGCGGGCCAGTCGCCCACGTCCAGGTACTCCACCTGCTCGCCGCCCCCGCCGGTCGCGGAGGGCGCCACGGCGACGTCGTCATCGCCCAGATCGGTGAGCGGGGTCAGGAACAGCAGGCTCCCCAGGACCAGGTGCAGGGCCAGCGAGACGGCCAGGCCGGGACGGCCCAGCAGCGGCGTGCGGTCGCGGTGCGGAGTGCGGGAGAACGGCGCGCGGTTCGGAGGCAGCGGCGGCGGCGCCGGAGCACCGCCGCGGACCACCGGCGTGGGAGAGGGAGCGACCGCGGGGGGAGTCATGGCCGGTTACTACTCCCCCCGTAGACTGCTGTTCCGGGCGTACAGCTTTCGTATACGCACCGGCCGAACGTCAATTTCACGCAGAGGACGCGGAGGTTAAAAGAGAGCCGCGGAGGAACTTCATGTCGTTCCTCCGCGGCTCTCTTTTGACCTCTCTGTTTTCCTCTGCGTGATTTTTCCAGGCAGTTCACGTCCCGACCGCGGAGGGCTCGAGGAGGCGCGCCATGCGGCCGGCGGCCTCGCGCAGGCGCTCCTCCGTGCAGGTGAGCGCGATGCGCACGAAGCCCTCCCCGCCCTCGCCCAGCGACTTGCCAGGCAGGAGCGCGACGCCCTGCTCCAGCAGCAGCCGGCGCGCCCAGGGCTCCGACTTGGCTCCCTCCGGCAGCGGCACCCACAGGTACATGGCGCCGCAGGGGCTGGGCACGTCGAAGCCCGCCTCGCGCAGGGCCTGCACGGCGGCGTCGCGGCGGCGCTGGAAGGTGGCCACGTTCCCCGGCACCCACTCCGCGTGCGAGCGCAGCGCCGCCACGCCCGCGTGCTGGATGCTGAACGGCAGCCCCGTGTCGCTGAACGTCTTGACCCGCGTGAGCGCCGCCACCAGCTCCGGGTTGCCCACCGCCCAGCCGATGCGCCACCCGGTCATGTTGTAGGTCTTGGACAGCGAGTGGAACTCGATGGCCACGTCCTTCGCCCCCGGCACTTCCAGGATGGACGGCGGCCGGTAGCCGTCGAACGCGATCTCCGAGTAGGCGTTGTCGTACGCCAGGATCACGTCGTGCTCGCGGCACCAGGCCACCGCCTGCTCCAGGTACTCGCGCGGCGCGATGGCGGCGGTGGGGTTGTTGGGATAGTTGAGGTACAGGATCCTGGCGCGCCGCGCCACGTCCGCCGGGATCAGCTCCAGGGGGACCAGGAAGTCGTGCTCCGGCCGCAGCGGCACGATGTGCGGCGTGCCGCCGGCCAGCACGGTGCCGCCCAGGTACGCCTGGTAGCCGGGGTCCGGCACGATGGTCACGTCGCCCGGCTCCAGGAAGGCGAAGGGCAGGTGGAAGATGCCCTCCTTGGAGCCGATCAGCGGCAGCACCTCCTTCATGGGATCGACGCTCAAGCCGAAGCGCCGCTCCATCCACCGGGCGATCTCCTCGCGGAACTCCACCAGGCCGAGCTGGAAGGCGTAGCGCGAGTTGGACGGGTCCAGCACCGCGCTGCGCAGCGCCTCCACCGCGGCAGGGGGCGGCGCCAGGTCCGCGTCGCCCGTGCCCAGGTCGATGACGTCCACCCCGCGCGCCTTGAGGTCGCGCTTGATGCCGGGGACGTCCGTAAGCGGGTACGGCGGCAGGCTGGAAAAGCGCCGGGCAAGCTCAGGCATGGTCGTGCATCCCCCTCAGGTGAAGGTGGGCGCCGGGCGGTCGTCGGCGCGGGGCTCGCCGCGCAGCATGCGCAGGACCAGCAGCACGCCGCCGCAGGTGATGGCGATGTCCGCCACGTTGAAGACCCACGGGAAGAAGCGGAGGATGATCCAGTCCGTCACGCTGCCGTCCAGCAGCCGGTCGCCCAGGTTGCCCAGCGCGCCGCCCAGGATCAGCGTGCCCGCCACCCACAGCCAGCGGTCGCGGGGAGAGCCGCGCAGGATGGCGATGGTGGCGCCGATGCCCAGCGCGCTCAGCGCCAGCACCACCGGCAGGCGCAGCCCGTCCGGCACCTCGCCCAGGAAGCCGAAGGAGATGCCCTCGTTGAGCTGGTAGGTCAGCTTGAGCCACTCGTCCAGCAGCGGCCTGGGCAGGAACTTGTGGTCCACGCGCGTCTGCACGTAGAACTTGGTCAGCCAGTCCGCCGCCAGGACCAGCAGGATGCCGAGGGCCATCCAGCGGTTGCGCGAGAGCTTCACGGGGCCACCACGGGGTTGGAGATGCGGCCGGCGCCGGGGATCTCCACCTCCACCACGTCGCCGGCGTGCAGGGGCGATACGCCCGCGGGCGTGCCGGTGGCGATCACGTCGCCGGGCTCCAGGGTCATCACGCCTGAAATGTACGCGATCAGGGCCGGGATGGAGAATGCCATGTCGCCCACCCGCCCGTGCTGGCGCACCTCGCCGTTGACGCGGCACACCACCTCCAGCGCGCCGCGGTCGATGCGGTCCAGCGGGGTGATGGGCCCCAGCGGGCAGAAGGTGTCGAAGCCCTTGGCGCGCGTCCACTGCCCGTCGGTCTTCTGCAGGTCGCGCGCGGTCACGTCGTTGAGCGGGGCGATGCCGGCCACGTACTCCCATGCATCGCCCTCCGCCACTCGCCGCGCCCGCCGCCCGATCACCACCGCGATCTCCCCCTCGTGCTCCACCCGCGACGACTCTGCGGGCAGCACGATGGCGTCCCCCTCACCGATCAGCGACGAGGGCGGCTTGAGGAAGATGAGCGGCCGCTCGGGCATCTCGTTGCCCAGCTCGCGGGCGTGCTCGAGGTAGTTGCGGCCTACGCAGACGATCTTGGATGGGCGGGGCAGGTCCACGGCTGAACTGCAGGTTACAGGTTACAGGGGACAGGTTACAGCCTGCCCGCGGGCGGGCGTTGGTGCCCGGGAGCGAACATCAGCGCACGAATGCGGAGACCGGCGCATTCCCCGCCCGGCGATTGAAATCGCGGCTACGAAAACGTGATGTCGGCCTTCGCCGACGGGTTCCGTGCGATGTCGGTCCTCCGTGCGTTCACGCCGCCCGCACGCCGACGTTCTCCCCCTCTCCGCGCGCCTCGTGCGCCGGCCCTGACGAAGCACGGAGGCTCAGCGGGCGCGGGGGGAGGGGGTCGGGGGGTGGGGCCTCCGCGCAGGCGCCCGCCGACCCGCACGCAGTTGCGACTGCCGGTCCGCCGTGGCAGAGCGCGGCGCGGGGGGAGGGGGCCGGGGGGTGGGGCGCCCGCTGTAGAACGCCGCCCCGCACGCAGTTGCAGGCTGTCCCCTGTAACCTGTCCCCTGTAACCTGCAGTCATCACCCCGCCCGCCGGGCCTCCTGGCGCGCGCCGTAGAACCCCAGCATGGCCTCCTTGACCACGCGCCACGGACCCTTGACCACGGGCGCGGGGGGCAGCGAGTCCAGAAAGTATCGCCCGTAGCTCTTCCTGGCGATGCGCCCGTCCAGCACCAGCACCACGCCGTGGTCGTCGCGCGAGCGGATCAGCCGCCCGAAGCCCTGCTTCATGCGGATGGCCGCGTGCGGCAGCATGTACTGCAGGAACGAGTTGCCGCCCGCCGCCTCGATGGCCTCGATGCGCGCCGCCGTGATCGGCTCGCTGGGCACCTTGAACGGCAGCTTGGGGATGATCAGCCCCCGCAGCGGATCGCCCGGCACGTCCACGCCCTCCCAGAACGACGTGGTGCCCAGCAGGATGCCCCGCCCCGACGCCGCGAAGCGCTCCACCAGCTGCCCGCGCGGCGCCTCGCCGTGCACGAACAGCGGCCAGTCCAGGTCCGCCCGCCGCGCGCGCAGCTCCGCCGCCGCGTGCCGCAGCGCGCGGTACGAGGTGAAGAGCACGAAGATGCCCCCGTCGCTGATCTTCGCGTGCTCCAGCGTGGCGCGGATGGTGGCCTCGTCGTGGCGCGGGTCGTAGTCGCCGGCGGGCAGCGGCAGGTCCATGGGCACCGCCAGCAGCGTCTGCGCGCCGTAGTCGAACGGCGAGGGGAACAGCCCCTCCTCCACCCGACCGTTCTGCTCGAACACCTCGTCCAGCCCCAGCCGCTGCCGCATGAAGCGGAAGTTGCCCTGCGTGGCCAGCGTGGCCGAGGTAAGGATCACCGTGGGCACCTTCTCGAACACCGACTCGCGCAGCACCGCGGACAGGTCCAGCGGCGCGGCGTACAGCGTCACGTTGCCCTCCTTGCCGTCGCGCGGGGCCACGCGCTCCATCCACCGCACCATGGCCAGCGGGTCCTCGCCGGGGCGCAGGGCGCCGCGCAGGCCGTCCATCGCGCCCCCGATGCGCCCCGCCGCGCCGCGCAGCTCCACCAGCTGCTGCTCCATCGCGCTCCGCACCTGCTCGTCGCCGCTGATGCGGTCCTTGAGCTGCTCCATCCCCGCCAGCAGCGACTGCAGGTTGTCCAGCAGCCCGGTCAGCGCGTCGTCCAGCCCCAGCGGCCACACCGGGTGCGCCGCGAAGCTCTCCTCCAGCCGGATCACCGCCTCGCTGCTGGCGAACACGTCCTCCAGGAACGAGAAGACGCTGGCCGCCCGCTCGCGCGCGCGCTCCAGCGCGGGGAACAGCTTCTTCTCCACGATGTCCGCCGCGGACTGCACCAGCAGGTCGTTCTGGCGGATGGCCGCCAGCGCCGCCAGCAGGGCGTGCAGCAGCCCCTTTCCGCGGTTCTCCAGCCGGCGCATCGTGCGGAAGATGCCGCGCCGGCTGACGGTGGAGCCCAGGTGGCTGGTGGCCGCCTCTTCCAGGTTGTGCGCCTCGTCCAGCACCAGCCGCCGGTACTGCGGCAGCACCGCCGGCGCCGTGTAGTTGCCCACCGCGCGGCGGACGGCGAGGTCGGAGAAGAGCAGGTGGTGGTTGGCCACCACCACGTCCGCCGCGGCCGCCTCGCGCCGGGCGCGCTGGTAGAAGCAATCCTCGAAGTGCGGGCACTTGGCGCGCAGGCACACGTCCGTCTCGCTCTGCACCTCG
>DASTLD010000485.1:0-9289 GCA_035715345.1 Longimicrobium sp. | reverse complement strand
TTCCTCGCCGACCCTCCCCCGACTTCGGGGGAGGGTTGGGACGAGCGATTCCATCACCCTCCAGCAGTTCTCCGCGTCCTCCGCGTCTCTGCGTGAGACCAGCAGCTCCCCGCGCGTTGAAGCATCCGCGCCGAGCGCGTATATTCCCCCGCCTGTTTTCTGTCAGCGGCGTCAACGAGCGCGGAACCCGAGCGGAGCAAGCCCCCGATGGCCGGGCATAGCAAGTGGAAGCAGATCAAGCACAAGAAGGCCCTCACGGACGCCAAGCGCGCCGCGAGCTGGACCAAGATCATCCGTGAGATCACGGTGGCCGCCAGGGAAGGCGGCGGCGACCCCGCGGGCAACCCGCGCCTGCGCCTGGCCATCGACAACGCCAAGGGCGCCAACATGCCCGGCGACAACATCGACCGCGCCATCAAGAAGGGCACCGGCGAGCTGGAGGGCGTGAGCTACGAGGAGATCACCTACGAGGCGTACGGCCCGGCAGGCGTGGCCATCATGATCGAGTCGCTGACGGACAACGCCAACCGCACCGTGGCGGACATCCGCCGCTGGCTGTCGCGCAACGGCGGCAACCTGGGCACCACCGGCTCCGTGGCGTGGATGTTCGACCGCCGCGGCCAGATCACCATCCCCGCGGGCAAGCACGACGAGGAGGCGGTGATGGAGGCGGCGCTGGAGGCCGGCGCGCTGGACGTGGAGACGGACGAGGACGCCTTCACCGTGCTCACCGAGGTCACCGACTTCACGGCGGTGCAGGACGCGCTGCGGGCCAGGGGGATCGAGTGGGACCAGGCCGAGCTGGCCATGGTCCCCAAGAACGAGATCCGGGTGGAGGGCGGCGACGCGGAGACGCTGATGAAGCTGCTGGAGCTGCTGGAAGACCTGGACGACGTGCAGAAGGTGTACACCAACGCCGACCTGGACGTCGACATGGCGGAGGCCTGACGGACACCGTCGTGCTGGGCGTGGACCCCGGGACCGCGGTCACCGGGTACGGCGTCGTCGCGCGGGGCGCGGACGGCGCCGTTTCGCTGCTGGAGTGCGGCGTGGTGCGCACCGACGCCCGCGCCCCGCTCCCCGAGCGCCTGCGCGACATCTTCCTGGGCCTGACGGAGGTCATCGAGCGCACCCGCCCCGGCGTGCTGGCGGTCGAGGGCGTCTTCTACGCCAAGAACGTCCGCACCTCCGTGGTCCTGGGCCACGCGCGCGGCGCCGTGCTGCTGGCCGGCGCGCTCAAGGGCCTGCGCGTGGCGGAGTATCCCCCGGCGGAGATCAAGTCCGCCGTCGTGGGCGCCGGCCGCGCCACCAAGGAGCAGGTGGGCTTCATGGTGCAGCGGCTGCTGCGCCTGCGCGAGCCGCCCCGCCCGCACGACGCGGCGGACGGCGTCGCCGTGGCGCTGTGCCACTGCTACCGCGGCTTCGGCCCCGCCGCGCGCACCCCGCTGCACCTCAAGCTGCCCATGTTCAACAAGGACCGCCCGTGATCTCGCGCATCCACGGCGAGCTGGTGCTGCGCGACCTGGAGCGGGTGGAGGTGATGACGCCCGGCGGCGTGGCGTACGAGGTCTCCATCCCCACCGGCGTGTTCGAGCGCCTGCCGCGCCTGGGCGAGACGGTGACGCTGCGCACCTACCAGGTGGTGCGCGAGGACGCGGTGATGCTCTTCGGCTTCCTGGACGACACGGAGCGGACCGTCTTCATGCGCCTGCTGGGCGCCACGGGCGTGGGCCCGCGCCTGGCGCTGGCGCTGCTGTCGGCCATGTCCGTGGAGCAGCTCGTGCGCGCCATCCGCGCCCGCGACGCCAACGCGCTCACGCTGGTGCCCGGGGTGGGAAAGAAGACGGCCGAGCGCATCGCGCTGGAGCTTACGGGCAAGCTGGACGACATCGGCTTTGCCCCCTCCGCCGGCCCGCGCGCGCCGGGCACGGAGGAGGCGCTGCGTGCCCTGACCGCCCTGGGCGTGGCCATGCCGGACGCCGAGCGCGCCGTCCGCGCGGTGGTACAGGAGCAGGGCGCCGCCCTCCCCGCGCCGGAGCTGATCAAGCAGGCCCTGGCGCGGCTGAAGGGCTAGGCGGGCAGGTTACAGGGGACAGGTTACAGGTTACAGCCTGCAACTGCGGCTTCTCTGCTGGCTGTCCCCTGTCCCCTGTAACCTGTAACCTTCCTTCCTCCGAACAAAGCCCGTATCTTCGCCCCCATGCCTGACCAGCCGCGCTCCGAGATCACCACGCCCGCCGCGCTCTCCGACGACGAGGGCGCGGAGCTCAGCCTGCGCCCCCAGCGCCTGGCGGAGTTCATCGGCCAGGACAAGGTCAAGGAGGCCATGCGCATCGCCATCGACGCGGCGCTGGGGCGCGGCGAGCCGCTGGACCACACGCTGCTCTACGGGCCGCCCGGGCTGGGCAAGACCACGCTGGGCATGCTGATGGCGCGCGAGCTGAACGTGAACATCAAGATCACGTCCGGCCCGGTGCTGGAGAAGCCCGCGGACCTGGTGGGCACGCTCACCAACCTGTCCGAGGGCGACATCCTCTTCATCGACGAGATCCACCGGCTGCGCCCCATCATCGAGGAGTTCCTCTATCCCGCGATGGAGGACTACCGCATCGACATCCGCCTTTCCGAGGGGCCGCACGCGCAGACCATCACCATGCCGGTGCCGCGCTTCACCCTGGTCGGCGCCACCACGCGCTACGGGCTGCTGACGCCGCCCATGCGCGCGCGCTTCGGCATCGTCCAGCGGCTGCACTACTACCCAGTCAAGGACCTGGCCTTCATCGTGGAGCGCACGGCGGAGATCCTGGGCGTGGGCTGCACGGCGGAGGGGGCGATGGAGATCGCGCGGCGCTCGCGGGGCACCCCGCGCGTGGCCAACCGCCTGATGCGCCGCGTGCGCGACTTTGCCCAGGTGCGCGCGCAGGGCCGCATCGACCGCGAGGTGGCGGACGCGGCGCTGCAGATGCTGGACGTGGACGAGTACGGCCTGGACGAGATGGACACGCGCGTGCTGCGCTCCATCATCGAGCAGTTCGGCGGCGGCCCTGTGGGCCTCAACACGCTGGCCGTGGCGCTGGGCGAGGACTCCGGCACGCTGGAGGAGGTGTACGAGCCGTTCCTGATCCAGAACGGCTTCCTGATGCGCACGCCGCGCGGCCGCGTGGCCACGGCGCAGGCGTACCGCCGCTTCGGCTACGCGCCTCCGGTGGACGGGGCGGCCGCGCAGCAGCCCAACCTGTTCGGCGGCACCATCCCCCCGCAGTCCAGCCTGTTCGACGCGTGACCGGGCGGGGCCTCCGCACCTCGGACTACGACTTCGATCTCCCGCCGGACTTGGTCGCGCAGGCTCCCGCCCAACGCCGCGACGCCAGCCGGCTGCTGGTGGTGGACCGCGCCGCCGGCACGCTCTCCCACCGCGTCTTCTCCGACCTTGCCGGGTACGTCCCCGCCGGCGACGCGCTGGTGCTGAACGAGACGCGCGTGTTTCCCGCGCGGCTGGTGGGCCGCAAGCCCACCGGCGCGCAGGCGGAGGTGCTGCTGCTGACGCCCCACGGCGGCGACGAGCACACCTGGACCGCGCTCGTCCGTCCCGGCGCCAAGCTCAAGCCCGGGCGGACGGTGGAGATCGCGCCGGACCTGGCGGTGGAGATCGTGGCCTCCACGCCGGGCGGCGAGCGCATCGTGCGGCTGCACACGCCGCTGCCGGTGGCGGAGGCGCTGGACCGCCACGGCGAGGTGCCGCTGCCGCCGTACGTGGAGCGCGCCGCCACCGCCGAGGACCGCGAGCGCTACCAGACCGTCTACGCGCGCGAGCGGGGCTCCGTGGCCGCGCCCACGGCCGGGCTGCACTTCACGCCGGAGCTGATGGCGGCGCTGGAAGGGAAGGGGGTCGAGATCGTACGCCTGGTGCTGCACGTGGGCGTCGGCACCTTCCGCCCGGTGGAGACGGAGGACCCCGCCGCGCACCGCATGCACTCCGAGTGGTACGCGGTCAGCCAGGAGGCGGCGGACGCGCTCAACGCCGTCCGCGCGCGGGGCGGGCGCATCTGGTCCGTGGGCACCACCGTCACGCGCACGCTGGAGTCCGTCGCCACCGAGGGCGGCGTCATCCACCCGGGCCAGGGGTGGACGGACATCTTCATCCGCCCGCCGTACCGCTTCCGCGCGGTGGACCGCCTGCTGACCAACTTCCACCTGCCGCGCTCCACGCTGCTCATGCTGGTGAGCGCCTTTGCCGGCCACGAGCTGGTGATGCGCGCCTACCGCGAAGCCGTGGCCCAGCGCTACCGCTTTTTCTCCTACGGCGACGCCATGCTGCTGATCTGAGCGGCCCGCCCGCGCCACCTCCCGCCCGGCGATTCACCGGCAGATTGACGACTGCTTCGCGCCTTTGCATGCTACGTCCACGCTGTTCACTTCTCCACGCGTGGACGGGAGGCGGGCGGGCGATGGGGCCGATGCTGCGGTGGTTCGTGTTCACGATCGGGTTCGGGTTGCTGCCGTTCGGGTTCCGGCTGCTGCTGGAGGCGCTGCACTCCTCCCGCGTCGAGCCGTGGAACAACACGCCGGAGCTGCTCTTCTTCTGCGTGATGGTCTGCGGCGTGGAGATGGGCGAGATCTTCTGCACCTTCTCGTCGGAGACGGAGATGGGGCCGGTGCGGGCCAGGGCGCTCTCCATCGCGTTCTGCGTCCTGATGCTGTTCGCGTTCATCGCCGCGGGGCTGTACGGCATCTACATGGACCAGGAACGGCTGCGCCTGCTCGCCGCCACCGAGTGCGCTCGCATGTGCGCCACGTCGATCAACGGCGGAGTGGACGCACTGGACTTTCAGCAAAATGTGTATAGATTGTCCATCTGGTTGAGCGCGCTGCTGGGTGTTGGCGCTACGGCGCTCGAGTGGCTTCGAACCCGGAGGAAATGATGCCCCCTGTCATGACCGCGCTGTTCATCGCCGCATACGCCCTCGCGGGCATCCTGCTGCTGGTGGCCATGTGGGGCGTGGGCAGCGTCGTCCACGAGCGCTACTGGCTGGGGCACGTGGACGCGTTCAAGCCCGAGCGGCGCCTGGGCCCCGCGGACCGGCGGGTGCGCAGCGGCGCCTGAGCGCACCCGCGCCGCGCGCAACCAAGCCGGACCCTTCCACGCGGAGGGTCCGGCTTCGTGTTCGGGGGAGATGCGGCTAGGCGGCGTCGAGCTGCGAGGTGCAGTGGGCGCAGCGCGTGGCGCCGATGGGGATGGAGAAGCGGCAGTGCGGGCACTCCTTGTCCGTGGGCGCGGCCGGCACGGACTCGTTCCGCGCGCGCAGGCGGTTGTAGCTCCTGACCATCAGGAACACCGCGAAGGCCACGATCAGGAAGGTGACGATGTTGTTCAGGAACGCCCCGTAGTTCACTGTGGGCGCGCCCGCCTCCGTGGCCTCCGCCAGCGTGGCGTACCGCTGCCGCCCCAGGTTCAGGTACAGCTCCGAGAAGTCCTTGCCGCCCGTCAGCACGCCGATGGGCGGCATGAGGATGTCCTTCACGAACGAGTTGACCACGGTCGTGAACGCGGCGCCGATCACGATGCCGACCGCGAGGTCGAACACGTTGCCGCGCGCGATGAACTCCCGGAACTCCTTCCACATGGCGTCTGGTCTCCATCCTCGGGTGGCCGCGGCGGAGCGTGCGCGCCGCCGCCCGCACGATGCGCGGCGCCGCGCCGTGGCGCAACGGCGGCGTTCGCGCGTCCACCCCGGCTTGCCCGGACACCCCCGATCCCCCAAACTACCGGTTTGCCAGACGGTTGGCGCTGATCCGGGGCAGGGAGGCGGTCCGCTGTTCGAGTTCGAGATCCAGGGCACCGACGGCGCCGCGCGCGCGGGCACGCTGGCCCTGCCGCACGGGCCGGTGCGCACGCCGGTGTTCATGCCCGTGGGCACGCAGGCCACCGTCAAGACCATGACCCCCGCGGAGGTGGAGGCGCTGGGGGCGCAGATCATCCTGGGGAACACGTACCACCTGTACCTGCGCCCCGGGCACGAGCTGGTGCGGGCCATGGGCGGGCTGCACGGCTTCCAGGGGTGGCGGCGGCCCATCCTGACGGACTCGGGCGGCTTCCAGGTGTTCTCCCTCTCCGACATCAACACGATCGAGGAGCGGGGCGTCACCTTCCAGAGCCACATCGACGGGTCGCGGCACCTGTTCACCCCGGAGCGGGTGATGGAGATCGAGCGCGCGCTGGGGGCCGACATCGTCATGGCCTTCGACCAGTGCCCGCCGGGGCAGAGCAGCCGCGAGGTGGCCGCGGAGGCGTACCAGCGCACGCTGCGCTGGCTGGAGCGCTGCCGCGCGCGCTTCGGCGCGCTGCCGGCGGAGGACCCGGAGGGGCCGCGGCAGGCGCTGTTCCCCATCGTGCAGGGCGGCATCTACCCCGACCTGCGCCTGGCGTCGGCGCGCGGCACGCTGGCGGCGGGCGACTGGCACGGCGTGGCCATCGGCGGGCTTTCGGTGGGCGAGCCCAAGCCGGTGATGCACGAGATGCTGGAGACGCTGCAGCCGGCGCTGCCGCCGGGGCTGCCGCGCTACCTGATGGGCGTGGGCTACCCCGACGACCTGCTGGAGGCCATCGCCCGCGGGGTGGACATGTTCGACTGCGTGGCGCCCACGCGGAACGGGCGCAACGGGGCCGTCTGGATCGCCGCGGAGGGGCAGGTCAACATCAAGCACAACCGCTTTCGCGACGACGCCGGCCCGCTGGACCCGGAGTGCGACTGCATGACCTGCCGCACCTTCAGCCGCGCGTACCTGCGCCACCTGTTCGTGGCCGGCGAGGCGCTGTCGCTGCGCCTGCTGTCGCTGCACAACGTGCGCTTCCTGGTGCGCCTGGGAGAGCTGGCGCGCGAGCACGTCCTCCAGGGCGACTACGCCTCCTGGAGCCGCGCCTGGCTGGACCGCTTCCACGCGGGCCGCGCCGCGCGCGCCTGAACCTCATCCACCGAACCCGAACGGACCGACGGACCGATGACCTTCCTTCTCCTCCTTGCCCAGGCGGGCGGTGCCGCGGCCGGCGCCGCGTCCCAGCAGCCTGCCCCGCGCGCCGGCGGCAACCCGCTGATGGGCATGCTGCCCATCATCGTCATCTTCTTCCTGTTCTGGGTGCTGCTCATCGTGCCGCAGAAGCGCGCGGCCAAGCAGCACGCGGCCATGGTGGAGGCGCTGCAGAAGGGCGACCAGGTGGTGACCGCCGGCGGCATCGTGGGCGAGGTGGTGGCGGTCAAGGACGACCAGGTGCACCTGCGCAGCGGCCAGTCCACCTTCGTGGTGGAGCGGCACAAGATCGCGCGCCGCACCGGCCCCGTGCCGGCGGGCCCGGCGTAGCCGCGGAGAAGGGGAGAGGCAGCCCATGTCCGTCCTCAGGATCGAGATGCTCGGCGCGGAGGTGCTGCGCCGCAGGGCGGAGCCGGTGCCCGGGCCGGACCCGGAGCTGGACCGCCTGATCGGCGACATGTTCGAGACCATGTACGCGGCGCACGGCATCGGGCTGGCGGCGCCGCAGGTGGGCGTGTCGCGGCGCGTGATCGTGGTGGACGTGGGCGAGGAGGATCGCGAGCCGTTCGCGCTGCTCAACCCGACGGCGGTGGAGCACGGCCCGGCGCGCGAGAAGTACGAGGAGGGGTGCCTGAGCATCCCCGGCATCACCGCGGCGGTGGAGCGGCCCACGACCGTCGTCGTGGAGGCGCTGGACCGCGCGGGGCAGCCGGTGCGCATCGAGGCGCGGGGCATGCTGGCGCGCTGCCTCCAGCACGAGATCGACCACCTGGACGGGGTGCTGTTCCTGGACCGCCTGTCGCCCATCAAGCGCAACATGCTGCTGCGCAAGTGGAAGAAGCAGGGGGCGCAGCAGCCGTGAGGGCCGCGTGAAGGTCCTGTTCTGGGGCACGCCCGCCTTTGCCCTGCCCGCCCTGCGCGCGCTGGGCGAGGAGGGGCACGACGTGGTGGGCGTGGTCACCCAGCCGGACCGCCCCGCCGGGCGCGGCCGCGAGGTGCAGGTCTCGCCCATCAAGGCGGAGGCGCTGGAGGAGGGCATCCCCGTGCTGCAGCCGGAGCGCGCGCGGGGGGACGAGTTCCTGGCGCAGATCCGCGCGCTGGACGCGGACCTTTCCGTCGTCGTCGCCTACGGGCAGATCCTGCGGCCGGAGGTGCTGGCGGTGCCGCGGCTGGGCTCGCTCAACATCCACGCGTCGCTGCTGCCGGAGCTGCGCGGCGCCGCGCCCATCCAGTGGGCCATCATCCGCGGCTTCGACGTCACCGGCGTCAGCATCATGCGCATGGAGGCGGGGCTGGACTCCGGGCCCGTGCTGCTGCGCGTGGAAGAGCCCATCGAGCCGGACGAGTCCGCGGGCGAGCTGGCGTCGCGCCTGGCGGAGATCGGCGCGGAGGCGCTGATCGAGACGCTGGCGCTGCTGGAGGAGGGCGGCATTGCCGAGGAGCCGCAGGACCACGCGCGCGCCACCTTCGCGCCCAAGCTGAGCCGCGACCTGGCGCGCGTCGACTGGAGCCTGCCCGCGGACGAGGTGGCGCTGTGGATCCGGGGGATGGACGACGTGCCCGGCGCGTGGAGCGGGCTGGGCGCGCGCGGCGCGGTCAAGCTCTTCTGCCCGTCGCTGGAGCGGGAGATGGGCGGCACGCCGGGCGAGGTGCTGGCGGCGGACGGCGAGGGCGGCGTCGTCATCGCCTGCGGGCGGGAGGCGGTGCGCGTGCGCGAGGTGCAGCCGCCCGGCAAGCGCCGCATGGGCGCGGGCGACTGGGTGCGCGGCCGCGGCGTGGCCGTGGGCGACCGCTTCGGCGTTGAAGCCTGAGCGCATCCCCCCGCTGCACGTGGTCACGGACGACGCGGTCATCGCGCGCCCGGACTTCGTGGAGCGCGCGGGCGCGGTGCTGGAGGCGGGCGGGCCGGAGCTGGTCTTTCACCTGCGCGCCCCCACGGCCCCGGGCCGCCGCGTCTTCGACCTGGCGCGCGCGCTGGTGCCGCTGGCCATCGACGCGGAGTCGTGGCTGGTGGTGAACGACCGCGTGGACGTGGCGCTGGCGGCGGCGGACGGGGCGCACGTCGGCGCGCGCGGCCCGGCGCCGGGCGACGCGCGGCGGCTGCTGGGGCCCGGGCGCCTGCTCGGCGTCTCGGTCCATTCCGCGGACGAGGCCCGCGAGGCGCTGGAGGGCGAGCCGGACTTCCTCTTCGCCGGCAGCATCTGGGCGACGCCCTCGCATTCGGAGCGCGCGCCGGCGGGGACGGGGCTGATCGGCGAGAGCG
>DASTLD010000484.1:0-2253 GCA_035715345.1 Longimicrobium sp. | reverse complement strand
GGTCACGCGCGCGGGGTGGCGCATGCGGCGGCGGGGCTTATATTTGGGCGCCCGAAAACCCGTACCGGACAGCCGTTGATGCCCGAAGCCATCGCCAGCCTCAGCCCCGACGTCGCGGCGCGCCTGCCCGCGCGGGACGAGGCGGACCCGCAGATGACCACCGCCACCCAGCGCGCCGGCCTGGCCGCCGCGCGCGCCGGCAGCGGCGGCGTCGCGCAGCGGCTGCGGGACTACGTGACGCTCACCAAGCCGCGCATCATCTCGCTGCTGCTGGTGACGACGGTCGCCCCCATGTGCATCGCGCTACGCGGGCTGCCGGACCTGGCCACGGCGCTGTGGACCATGCTGGGCGGGTACCTGATGGCGGGCGGGGCCAACGCCATCAACATGTACATGGACCGCGACATCGACGCGCGCATGCCGCGCACGAAGCTGCGGCCCATCCCCAGCGGGCGCATGTCGCCGGGGCACGTGCTGGGCTTCGGCGTCACGCTGGGCGCGGCAGCCTTCGCGGTGTTCGCGCTGGCGGTCAACCTGCTCAGCGCGCTCCTGGCGCTGAGCGGGCTGCTCTACTACGTCTTCGTCTACACCCGCTGGCTCAAGCGCACCTCGCCGCAGAACATCGTGATCGGCGGCGCGGCCGGCGCGTTCCCGCCGCTGGTGGGCTGGGCCGCCGCCACCGGCGAGGTCACGCTGACCGCCGCGTACCTGTTCGTCATCGTCTTCTTCTGGACGCCGCCGCACTTCTGGGCGCTGGCGCTGGTCAAGCAGAAGGACTACGGCCGCGTGGGCGTGCCCATGGCCCCCAACGTGTGGGGCGAGCGCGAGACCATGCGGCAGATGCTGATCTACACGCTCATCCTGGTGCCGCTCACCATCGCGCCGGTCACCTACGGAGGGATGGGGCTGCTGTACGGCCTGTCCGCCCTGGCGCTGGGCCTGTGGTTCACCCGCGACGTGCTGCGGGTGATGCGTGCCGCGGACTACGTGAAGCCCGCCTGGACGCTGTACAAGAACTCGCTGCTGTACCTGGCCCTGCTCTTCGCGGCGATGGCGGTGGACGGCTTCGTGCCGCTGGCCCGCGCGCCGGGCACGGAGATCATCTTCGTGCAGACGCCGGGGCTGTGAGCGCGGACAACCTCGCGTTCCACGCCGCGGACCCGCGCGGTGGCGAGGGATACGTCATCCTCCTCCACCCCCCCGAGGCCGACGGCACGGTTCGCTGCCAGGAGTGGAGCAGCGTCGACTACATGGCGCCCGGCCGCGAGTCCGTCGTCCGCGCGGACGAGCTGATGGCGCGCGTCGAGGGCTGGCGCCGCGAGGGGTGGAAGCTGACCGAGAGCCCCGAGCGCATCCGCGGCTGGCTGCGCCCGCCGGAGTAGGCGCCGCACCGCATCCTCCCGCATCATCCCCACCCGCGCCACACCCAAACACATGCCCGCAGCACCCCCGCGCGACGAGGCCCGCTGGCGGACCGCCATCGAGGAGCACCAGGCCGCGCTGGCGGACTACCTGGAGACGGTGGAGAAGCTGCCTGAGGCGGCGTGGCGCACGCCGTGGGCGCCGGGCAAGTGGACGCCCGCGCAGATCACCGAGCACCTGGCGATGGTGTACGAGGCCATGCTGCGCGAGGTGCGCGACGGCGAGCCGATGAAGACACGGGTCTCGCCCTTCCGGCAGCGGCTGCTGCGCTGGTTCCTGCTGTCGCACATGCTCTACCACCGCACCTTTCCGCTGCGCGCGCCCGCGCCCCGCGAGGCGCGCCCGCGCGGCGAGGGGCAGCCGCACGGCGAGGCGCTGGCGCGGCTGCGCCGGTCCGTGGACGCTCTGGAGGCGGAGATCCACCGCGCGCGGGCGGCGGGGCTGTCGCACCTGACGCACCCGTATTTCGGGCGCGTGGACCTGGTGAGGATGATGCGGCTGGGCGCCGTGCACCTGGAGCACCACCACCGCCAGGTCGCCGCGGTGCGGGGGTAGCCGGCCCGTCGTTCTTGCACGTCGCTGACCTCCGTGCGAAGGCGGGCGCCCCCACCCGGACTCGCATTACTCGTCCACCCTCCCCCAAGTCTGGGGGAGGGTTGTTCGTTGCGGGGCTCCGCGTGCGGTGCGGGCGTCCAGCCAGCGGTTGAAACCGCGCCTATGACAACGTGATGTCGGCCTTCGCCGACGGGTCCTGCGCGGTCACGGCGTCCGCGCGCGCAGGCCTGGGTTGCGCGCAGAAGTTCTCCCCCTCTCCACGCGCCGCGCGCACCA
>DASTLD010000483.1:0-4002 GCA_035715345.1 Longimicrobium sp. | reverse complement strand
ATCGCGCGCGCGGCCCCACCCAGGCCGCGCGCCGCGGCGTCCGCCCGCGGGTCCGCGCCGCTGGTGATGCGCACGGTGCGGCACCCGGCGGCGCGCCCCGCCTCCACGTCGCCGGGGCCGTCGCCGACCATCCAGCAGCGCGCCGGGTCCAGCCCCTGCTCGCGCGCCAGCTCCAGGATCATCCCCGGCGCCGGCTTGCGGCAGTCGCACACGGCGCGGTAGGCCGCCACGGTGCCCTGGGGGTGATGGAAGCAGTAGCGGTACGCCTCGATCTCCACCCCGTGCGGCGCCAGCAGCTCCGCCACCCTTCGCTCCACGCCGCGCAGGTCCTCCTCGCCGAAGTACCCCCGCGCCACGCCCGACTGGTTGGACACCACGAACAGGCGATACCCCGCGTCCGCCAGCGCGCGCAGCGCCTCTCCCGCGCCGGGCGTGAGCCGCACCCGCGCGGGATCGACGTTGTAGGGCACGTTCTCCACCAGCGTCCCGTCCTTGTCGAGAAAGACGGCGGCCGTCCCTGCCTTCATCGCATCTCCCGATGATCTCCCGACCAGGCCTCATCCTCAGCCTGCGCTTGTCATCCTGAGGGAGCGCCGCGCAACCCTCTCCCCCGCCCCACCCTCCGGCGCGACCGAAGGATCTTCTCCGCCTGCGCACGGACATGCCGCCGCGCATCGCCCTCCGCGTGCCTGTCCGCGCAGGCGGACATTACGTTTTCCCAGCCGCGAATTCATTCGCCGGGGCTCGTGCGCCGGCCCCGTGTTGCTCGCACGGACCTCCGCATGCCGCTTCACGCGATGGCGGCGGACCCGGAACGACGGCTGGGATCGTATGCGCGAGATCGGGATTGCGCCATCACCCGGCGTGGACCACGTCACCGCCGGCCAGTGGGAGCGCATGACCGCGGCGGACGCGGGAGATGCCGTCTCCGCGCCCTCCGCGCCCTCCGCGGCTCCGCGTGAGACGCCGTTCAGGCCACGCGCGGCAGGAGGAGCGTGAAGGTGGAGCCGGCGCCGGGCGTGCTCTCGGCGGCCAGGTCACCGCCCATGCCGCGCGCCAGGTCGCGGCTGATGGACAGGCCCAGCCCCGTGCCCTCGATGGGGTTGTGCAGCGCGCGGCCCACCTGCACGAAGGGCTCGAACACCGCCTCCAGCTTGTCCGCGGGAATGCCGACGCCCGTGTCGCTGACGCGGATGGCCACGCGGTCCCCCTCCGCCCCGCACGCGATGCCGACGCTGCCGCCGGGGTGGGTAAACTTGACCGCGTTGGAGAGCAGGTTCAGCAGCACCTGCTGCAGCTTCTCGCCGTCCGCCCGCGCCACGAGGGCGGGATCGCACGCGCCGGAGGCCAGCACGAGCCCCCGGGCCTGCACCTGCGGCAGGACCAGCGACTCCGCCGCAGCGACCGCCGCCGCCACCTGGACGTCCGCCAGGTCGTACGTCACCGCGCCGGCCTCCACGCGGGCGTAGTTCAGCACCTCGTTGATCAGGCCCTGCAGGTGCTTCTGGCTGTGCTGGATGCGCCGCAGGTCGTCGCGCTGCGCCTCCGTCACCGGGCCGCGGATGCCCAGCTCGATCAGCTCCGCGTATCCCCCGATGGCGTTGAGCGGCGTGCGCAGCTCGTGGCTCATCACCGCCAGGAACTCGCTCTTGGCGCGGCTGGCCTCCTCCGCCGCCCGGCGCGCGGCGCGCTCCGCGTCGTACAGCAGCACGCGCTCCGTCACGTCCACGTTCACGCCCACCATGCGCAGCGGCGACCCGTCCTCCGCGTAGAAGAACTCGCCCGCGCCCTCGATCCAGCGCACTTCGCCGTCCGGCCGGCGGATGCGGAAGGCGAAGTCCGTCTCGCGGTCGCCGCGCGCCATGGCCTCGTTCAGCTCCGCCTGGGTGCGCAGCAGGTCCTCCGGCAGCAGCGCCGCGGCCCACGCGTCCAGCGTGCCGGGAAAGGTGCCGGGCACCAGGCCGAACAGCCGCTCCTCCTCCTCCGTCCACGTCAGCCGCCCGCTGGGGACGTGCCAGTCGAAGGTGCCGATGTGCGCCGCGCGCTGGGCCAGGCGCAGGCGCTCCTCGCGCGCGGCCAGCGCCTCCTCCGTCTCCTTGAGGTCCGTCAGGTCCGTGTGCGTCAGCACCACGTGCGTCAGCCGCCCCGCGTCGTCGCGCACGGGGTGGAAGTGGCCCTGCGTCCAGAGGCTGCGTCCCTCGCCGGTGCGGGACACGCTCGCGATGTCGTACCGCACCGGCGGCGTCACCACCCGCTCGCCCGCGAAGGCGCGGCGGATGACGGGCAGCGCGCCCTGCCGCTCCAGCTCCGGGTCCGCGAGCACCGTGTAGCCGGGCGGCACGGATTCCAGCGCCACGCCCCACATCCGCTCGAAGGCGCGGTTCACGGCCAGCACGTGCCCCTCCGCGTCGTAGATCACCATGCTGAACGGGCTGTCCGCGAACAGCGCCCGCGCCAGCGCATCCGCCGCGGCGCGATCGCCCGGCAGGCCGGGGGCGCCGCTCATGTTCCGGGAGATGCGGGAGAGGGGACCGCGGACGTCATCGACGGACGTGGCTGGAGGACGGGCGCTGCGTGCACCGGGCGATGTGCCGCCGCCTAGGAAAAACCCGTGCCGGGCGATGCGGGGCCGCCGGGCGGGGCGGCGCGCCCGGGGCGGGTTCCATCGTGCGGGGGATTCCCCTGCACCCGTCCCATGCAGCCTTTCGTTCTCGGCGGCGGCGCCGTACAGTAAACGCCATGCACACCGAACGCCCCTACACCCCGGTCGTCGAGGACTACCTCAAGGCCGTGTGGATGCTGCAGCAGGCGGAGTCGCCGGTGGCCACGTCGCGGATCGCGGAGCGGCTGGGCCTGACCTCCGCCGCGGTGACGGCCATGGTCAAGCGCCTGGCGGAGCAGCAGCTCCTGCGGCACGAGCCCTACTACGGCGTGCGGCTGACCGCCGCGGGAGAGCTGGCGGCGCTGCGCATCATCCGCCGGCACCGCGTGCTGGAGCTGTTCCTGGTGGAGAAGCTGGGATACGAGTGGGACCGCGTGCACGACGAGGCGGAGCGGCTGGAGCACGCCGCCAGCGACGAGCTGATCGAGCGCCTGGCGCGCCTGCTGGGGGAGCCGGAGCGCGACCCGCACGGCAGCGCCATCCCCACCGCGTCCGGCGAGGTGGACCGCAGCGCCTACCCCGCCCTGGGCGATCTGGACCCCGGCCAGTCGCGGCGGGTGCTGGAGGTGCAGGTGCAGGAGCCGGAGCAGCTCCGCTACCTGGGCTCGCTCAACCTGCGCCCCGGGGCCGAGGTGCAGGTGGTGGAGAAGTCGCCCTTCGAGGGCCCCGTCTCGCTCTCCGTGAACGGGGAGCGCGCGGTCATCTCGCACTCCCTGGCGCAGCGCATCCGCGTCCGCCCCGCCGAGCCCGACGCCGCCCCCGCGCCCCCGAACTGATCCCGGGCACGAGCCCGGCAGGCTGTCCCCTGTAACCTGTAACCTGTCCCCTGCAGTTGGCCGGGCTTTTGCGCACCCCGCCCACCCCGACGCTGAAGAACCGGAGACGCGAATGAGACTCGTAAAGATGCTGCTGGGTGCCGCGGCGGTGGGTGTGGTGGTGGCCGCGTTCCGTGACTCGCGCACGCGGCGGTGGCTGCGTCCCGCGCTGCCCGGCCGGGACGGCGGCGGGGCGGACGAGGGGGCGGGGATGCTGGTGGAGGAGTCCGAGGAGCCGGTGCTGGGATACGACGGGATGGACCGCGACACGCTGGTGGACTGGCTGCGCGAGTCCACGCTGGACCGCGACACGCTGCTGCGCATCCGCCGCTACGAGCGCATCAACGCCAACCGCCAGCCCGTCCTCGACACCGTCGACGACCTGCTGGACTGATCCGGCGATCCGACACGCGAACGGGGCCGC
The DNA here is from genome assembly GCA_035715345.1 of Longimicrobium sp. GTDB lineage: Bacteria > Gemmatimonadota > Gemmatimonadetes > Longimicrobiales > Longimicrobiaceae > Longimicrobium. Next base: position 101 of record DASTLD010000483.1, on the reverse strand, counting down.
TCTCACCGAGAGCGGCCCCGTCTGCGTTCAGGCGACCTTCTCACCCACGGGGAGCTGAACCAACTCCAGCTCCTCGGCAAGGAAGTCCATCAGCGGCGGGA
>DASTLD010000482.1:0-18238 GCA_035715345.1 Longimicrobium sp. | reverse complement strand
CCCCCCCCCCCCCTCCGCCCCTCTGGAGGCACCCCGCTCACGCGCAGTGGTCTTCGCCCTCTACCGCGCCCGGTCCCGCGGCAGGCGCTTGTCGGCGGGGACGCTCCAGTAGATCACGTCTTCCCACCATTCGGGGCCGCGGAACTTGACGTTGGCAAAGCGGTCGTTGACCGCGTAGAACTCCGGGTCCAGGAAGATGGGCGCGTACACCGCGTCGTCCGTGACCTGCTGCTCCAGCTGGTGCCACAGGCCGCGCGCCCTGGCGGTGTCCGCCTGCACCAGGATGGAGTCGATCAGCGCGTCCACCCGCGGGTTGCGGTAGGCGGCAAAGTTGGCGCCGTTGGGCGGGATGGAGCGCGAGTGGAAGAGCGCCTCCGCGTTCTGCCCCATCACCCCCGGGCCCCATCCCCACCCCCAGAACGAGGCGGTGAACTGGCCGCCGCGCAGCCGCTCCACCCACGTGGTCCGCTCGTACGACCGCGGCACCAGCTGGATGCCCACCTGGCGGAGCTGCGACTGCATGGCCTGCAGCACGTCGCCGCGGATGGGGTCGCTGGCGCCGTACTCCACCTCGATGCGCAGCGGCTGCCCGTTCTTCTCGCGCACGCCGTCGCCGTTGGCGTCGCGCCAGCCGGCCTGGTCCAGGAGCTGGCCGGCCGCCGCGGGGTCGTACGCCAGCGGGCGCACGTTCGCGCTGTGCTCGCGCAGGCGCTCGGGAATGGGCGTGAGCGCCGGCTTGCCCTGCGGGCCGAAGAGCGCGGTCACGATCTTGGCGCGGTCCAGCGCCAGCACGAACGCGCGCCGCACCGCCGGGTCGTTGACCGGCGCCCTGCGCTGGTTGAAGGCGATCCAGGCCGGGCGCACCTGCGCGGCGCTGTACAGCTTGACCCCGCGCCCGTTCTCCACCTCGCGGCGCTGGTGCGCGGCGATCTTGATCAGGTCGCCCGTGCCGTTCAGCAGCTCGGTGGTGCGGCCCGTGGGCTCCGGCACCATGCGCACCACCACGCGGTTCAGCGCGGGGCGGCCCTCCGGCGCGTCGGGGTTGGCGACGACCGTGAGCTGCTTCTGCTGCTGGTCCCACTTCTCGAAGCGGAACAGGCCGTTGCCCACGGGATTGCGGTTGAAGCCCGTCATGCGCAGCCGGTCCGCGGGCACGCTGTCCAGCAGGTGCTTGGGCACCGGCACCACCTCCAGCAGCGCGTTGAGCGTGCTGGGGCCGGTCTGGTTGAAGCGCACCTCCACCGTCGCGCTGTCCACCGCGCGGGCGGAGGCCACCGCGGCCACGTCCGAGCGCCGCGGCGAGGCGGTGGTGGAGTCCTGCTGCCGCTCGATGGTGAAGACCACGTCCTCCGCGGTCACCGGGCGGCCGTCGTGCCACTTGAGGCCGGGGCGCACGTGCAGCAGCGCGGTGGCGCTGTCGCGCCACTCCCAGCGCTCCAGCAGGTCCGGCGTGTAGCTGCTGAGCGTGGTGTCGCGGCGGCCCAGCGCACGGAAGATCAGGTGGATGACGTTGTACGCGGGGTTGCTGTCGTAGATCAGCGGGTTGAGCGCGTCCGGCTCGCCCTCCCACAGCACGATCATGGTGCCGCCCGGCTCCGCGCCGGTGAAGGTGCGCGCGTCCCCGTCCTTCTCGGTGCCGTCGTTGTCCGCATCGCGCCCGTCGCCGCACGCCGCGAGCGCCACCAGCAGCGCCGCCGCCGCGCCCCGCTTTGCCCACGCATCCCAGCGCATCATCATCGCCTCCCTCCGCGTGTGTCCCCTCTCGCCCTCACTCACTCACGCACTTTCGCACTTTCGCACTCACGCACTTTCTAGAACCTGTCGAACATCCACGGCTTGGGGACGTGGAAGACGCGGTCCAGCGTCTGGATCATCCCCGGCTTGTCGATCCAGGCCAGCCCGCCCGCCACCGCCTGCCAGTGCGCCAGCGCGCCGATGTAGATGCGCGACAGCGTCTGGATCCCCATGCGCAGCGTCACGTCCACCGGGCCGCCGTCGTGCCGCTCCACCTCCATGCGCCGCCCCTGGATGTGCACGCGCCAGGGGCCGTGGTTGTCCGGCACCTGCTCGTCCTGCACCTCCAGCGCCAGCGTGAGCTCCTGGTCGCCCTTGAGGGTGCGCTGGCCCAGCGCCTCCGCCACGTCCAGCACGCGGAACATGGGCCCGCGCAGCAGCGTGGCGCTCGGGAACCACAGCCCCCAGCTCGGCGCGCTCAGCAGCGGCAGCCGCGGCTCGATGATGCGGTCGCCGAAGCCCTCTTCCGGGTGCGCGCGGTACACGATCTCGCGCCACTGGTCGCCCAGCGTGGAGAGCCAGGCGTACAGCCCGCGCTGCGCCCGCAGGGTCAGCCACACGCGCTCCTCCACCTCCAGAAAGCGCTCGTCCAGCGGCAGGTCCGCCCGGTAGCGCACGATGGCGTATCCCTGCGCCTCGCCGTCGTCGCCGCGGTACAGGACGGCGGCCTGGTCCGGCCGGCCCCAGCTGTTGCGCCACGCCCGCTCGCTGCGGTCGAGCTGTCCGGTCTGCAGGCGGCGGGCGGCGTCGGTGTACACGCCGCGCATGGCCGCCTCGTCCGCCGGGCCGTCCACCAGCCGCACGCGCAGCCGCTCCGCCTTGTCGTCCGGCAGCAGGGTGGGCGAGAGCTGGTACTGGTGCGCCTCGCCGGCCAGGCCGTACCCCAGCCCCTCGTAGTAGGCGGCGCGGAACGGGTAGAGCGAGGTGGCCGCGTCGCCCCGCTCGCGCGCGTGCTCGAAGCCGGCGGTCAGCATGCGCGTGGCCAGCCCGCGCTTGCGGTGCGAGGGGGCGATGGCCACCGAGCCCAGGCCCATCACCCGCAGCGGCGTGCCGCCGATCCACTGCCGCAGCCACAGGAGCTGGCAGGCGCCGATGAGCCGGCCGTTCTCCTCCGCCACCCACAGCGACTCCAGCCCGCCGTGGGGCCCGTCCAGCAGGAAGGTGCGCCACCACTCCGGCCCGCGGTCCACCGCGGGAAAGCTGTGCGACTCCAGCCAGGCAATCTCGTCGATCTCGTCCGGCTCCGCCGGGCGGAACGTCTCGCTCAAAACCCCGCCTCTCCCTGTCCCCGGGTCCGTGGTGTCGCGCGGCCGCGCATGGCCCGCCTTTCGCAGCACCGGCGCCGCCGCTCGCCCGGACCGCCGGGCGCGCCGATGCGTGTACCGTGCCAGCCCCCGCGCCGGTTTGCGGGGCCGGGCCCAAGCTATCCGAGCCGCGAATGCGCCGCCAATCCCGTACCTCGCTCCGCCTTGCCCTGCCCCTGCTGTCGGCCCTGCTGGCCGCGCTGCCCGCCTGCCGCAGCGGCTCCGCGGGCCAGGCCGGCACCGACACCGTCCCCGCGCCGCCCGCGGGCGGGGCGCGCACCGCGGCGCGGCCGGGGGGCGTCATCCCCGGGCTGGAGATCCTGGTGCGCGACTCGCTGCACCTGGTGCGCGGCAAGCGGGTGGGCTTCATCACCAACCAGAGCGCCGTCACGCGCACCGGCGAGCTGGGGGCGGACCTGCTGGCGCGCACGCCGGGGGTGGAGCTGACGGCGCTCTTCGGCCCGGAGCACGGCATCCGCGGCGACCTGGAGGCCGGCGCCAGCGTTTCCGCCGGCGTCGACACGAAGACCGGCGTCCCCGTCTTCTCGCTCTACGACCGTACGCAGCGCCCCACGGCGGAGGAGCTGGCCAATGTGGACGTGCTGATGTTCGACATCCAGGACGTGGGCGCGCGGCCGTACACCTTCGTCTGGACCATGACGATGGCGATGGAGGAGGCGGCGAAGAAAGGCATCCCCTTCATCGTGCTGGACCGCCCCAACCCCATCACCGACGCGGTGGACGGGCCGGTGATGGACCTGGCGGTGCGCGAGGTGACGCAGGTCATCACCGGCTACTACTCGGTGCCGCTGCGCCACGGCATGACGGTGGGCGAGGTGGCGCGCTACTTCAACGAGGACGCCAAGCTGGGGCTGGAGCTGCACGTGGTGCCGGCGGAGGGATGGCGGCCGGACATGTGGTTCGAGGAGACGGGCCTTCCCTTCGTCCGCCCCAGCCCCAACATCCGCTCCATCGACGCGGCGCTCAAGTTCAGCGGGCTGGTGCTGGCGGAGGGGACCAACGTGCACGTGGGCCGCGGCACGGAGGCGCCCTTCTCCTACTTCGGCGCGCCGTGGCTGGACGCGGAGGCGCTGCGCCGGGCGGTGGCCAAGTACCGCCTGCCGGGGGTGCGGCTGGTGCCGGAGCGCATCACCCCCACGCGCGACCCGGCGGTGTACACGCGCTACCGCGACACCACCTTCACCACCCTGCGGCTGGACGTGACGGACCGGCGCACCTTCCGCCCCGTGTTCACCACGCTGGCGCTGCTGTCGGAGGCCAGGCGGATGGCGCCGCAGCACTTCCGCGTGGCCAACGAGGGCTTCACCCAGATGCTGGGCTCCCGCTGGGCGCGCGAGGCCTTCGACCGCGGCGACGACCCGCGCCGGATCGCCGCGCGTTGGGAGCAGGAGATGCGCGCCTGGCTGGCCGTCCGCAATCGCCACAAGCTCTACCGATAGGGACTCACGCAGAGACGCGGAGACGCAGAGAAAAAGAACGCAGAGAAAAGCTAGAGAAAATTCCTCCGTCTTTTCTCTGCGTTCCTCCGCGTCTCCGCGGCTCTGCGTGAGGCTTCTTCAGTTGGGGTGGGGCGATTCCTTGCGCTTGAAGCGCATCACCACGTCCTCCACCCAGTTCTCCACGTCCTCCGCGTCCTGCCCGTCCAGCGTCACCTCCTCTTCCTGCACGCCGTCCGGCGCCGCGCCCAGGCTGCGCTCCACCACCGCCTCGACCACCGCGTGCCAGGTGGCCCGCTGCGCCGCGTGCCCAAAGGTGCGCATGCCGATGCGGTCCAGCAGCGATGCCCCGCGCGTGAACGAGCGCACCTCGAAGCGGATGGCGCCGTCCAGCTCCGTCACGTCGAAGCGGATGGCGCCGGAGAGCGGGTGCCCCTCCAGCGTGACGCAGGTGATGGTACGGTCGGAGATGTCCACACAGCGCACCTGGATGTTGCCGCGCAGCGGGATGGCCAGCGTGAGCGTGGCGCCCTCCTCGATCGGGCCGCCGGTCCCCGGCTCCGCCCCCACCCGCAGCAGCGCGTCCGGCGTGAGCGTGTAGAACTCCGTCCGCACCACCTGGAAGATCTGCTCCGCCGTCAGCCGGCTGCCCTGGATGTCCGCCCAGTAGCGCTGGCGCCGCAGCGTGCCGCTGCCGTCCTTGGGCGTCTGCTCCGGCAGCGCGTCCGCCAGCTTCTTCAATCCCTCCCGCAGCGGCGTGGGGGTCACGCCGAACACCTCCGTCAGCCCGTTGCTGCGGCCCTCGGGGATCACGTTGCCCTCCAGCAGCATCGTGATCTGGTCCTGGTGGACCGGCGCGTCCAGCCCCAGCGCCTCCATGGCCCAGGCGCCGAACTGGACGATGGGCTCCGGCACCGGGACCGAGACCGGGCTGCGGCCGGTGATCTCCGACAGCAGGTCCACGATCTCCCGCGTGGTGGTGACCTCCGGCCCGGCGATGTCCACGATGGACTGCGACGGCTCCGGCCGCTCCAGCGCGCGCACCAGCGCCAGCGCCAGGTCGTCCACCCACACCGGCTGGAACGGCTGGGTGCCCCACCCCACCGTGGGCACCGCCGGCAGCGTGCGCACCATGCGCAGCAGCAGCGAGATGACTTCGTCGCCGGGGCCGTACACGTTGCCGGGACGGACGATGAGCCATCCGGGAGGCGCCTCTTCGCGCACGGCCAGCTCCGCGCCCAGCTTGGAGCGGTGGTAGTCCGATTCCCCCGTGTCCGCGCCCAGCGAGGAGACGTAGACGAAGCGCCCCACCCCCGCCCGCCGCGCCTCCTTTGCCAGGCGGCGCGTGCCGTCCACGTTCACGGCCTGGAAGGTGGCCTCCGGCGGGCTCTCCGCCACGATGCCCGCCACGTGCAGCACCGCGTCGCAGCCGTCCGCCGCGCCCGCCACCGCCTGGTCGGTGGAGACGTCGCCCGGGTGCGCCTCCACCCCCACGGCCCACTGCCGCGCGTCGTCCGCCGCGTGGCGCGACAGCAGGCGCACCGTGTGCCCGCCCTCCAGCAGCCGGTCCACCGCCGCCTTGCCCACTACCCCCGTGCCCCCCGTGACCAGCACCTTCATGCCGCCGCCTCCGCATCTGGGTTCCGCCTGGAGCGCGCGGCACCGCGCAACTCAGGTGCCGCGGACCCGAACGACCCTTTCGTGTCACCTTAACTCACGAGCCGGCCGGGTTCCTCCCCGGCCGGCGGGCGGGGCGGGGTGACGAAACCCTTTCTTCCGGGCCGACGATTGCCCATAATAGGTGCGCAAAGCAAACAAACCGGCTGCCCCCGGCGCTCCGTTGGCGCCGGGCGAGTCCGCGGCGGCGCCCGGAACGCGCCTCCAGCGGGCTTCGTGGCACCCTGCCGGTGCTAAGCTTTTCACCCACCCGGACCTCGAGCCCGCCCATGGAAGCATCTTCCGCCGGACGCCCCCGCAAGCCCCGCCGCCGCTGGAAGTGGCACGTTCCCCCCGCGCTGGTGCACGGTGGCGAGAGCCTGGACGGCGTGCAGGTGCTGGACGAGCTGCCCGACGCCATGGGCCTGCTGCTCTGGGAGACGTACCGCGACGTGGTGGTGTGGGCCCGCACCTTTCCCGAGGAGCGCGAGGGGCTGTTCACCCCACAGGCGCACGCGGCGCGGCTGGCGGAGCTGGATGCCGCCGGCCTGGACCCCGCGCTGGCGGAGGCGCTGCGCGCCGCGGCGGAGGTGGTGCGCGCACCCGGGGAGGCGGACGAGATGGAGGTGATGGCCGCCTGCCGCGCCGCGGCGGACTGGCTGGACGCGCGCAGCCTGCTGGCCAGCGCCGTGACCCTGGCCACCGCGGCGGCCACCGCCGCGCCCGCGCACGCCGGCGCCGCCTTCCGCGTGGGGCAGCTGGCCCGCAAGCGGGCGGAGAACGCCCGGGCGGAGACCTGGTTCCGCCGCGCCATCGGCCTGGGGCGCCAGGCTAAGGACTGGACCTCGTACTCCGAGGCCTTCCTGGGGCTGGGCAACCTGTACCGCCAGCGCGGCAACTACCCGGCGGCCCGCCGCTTCCACATCCGCGGCCTGCGCGCCGCGCGCCGCCACGCCCTGCGCGACGTGCAGGGCCGCGCGCTGCACGACCTGTTCGTGATCTCCATGGACACGGACAACGGCGACGAGATGGAGCTGGCGCGCGCCGCCTTCCGCGCCTACGGCCCGCGCCACCCGCGCCTGCCCCGCCTGGCGCACGACATCGGCATGTACTGGCTGAGCCAGGGCCGCTTTACGCAGGCGCTGGAGGTGTTCCGCGCCGTGCTGCCCCGCCTGGACGACGTCTGCGACAAGATGCTGGTGTGGGCCAACACCGGACGCGCCTCCGGCGGCGCGGGCGACCGCCCCGGCTACGACGAGGCGTGGGAGCAGGTGTGGACGCACGCCGGCCAGTGGGACGACCGTCCCAACAGCCCGCGCGCGCTGCTGAACCTGGCGCACGGCGCCGCCAGCCTGCGCGACTGGACGCGCGCCGAGCGCGCCGCCTCCACCGCGCGCGAGGTGGCCGGCCGGCGCGGCGAGGGGCACGTGACCATCGAGGCGGAGAGCCTGCTGGACTCCGTGCTGCGCAAGCGCTCCCTGGAGAGCGCCCCCACCGCCGGCGAAGCCGGCCTGGCGGACGCGGAGGACCTGGCCGAGGAACTGGTCCGCTCGCTGCGGGGCAGCGTCCGCTAGGCGGCACGCCGCAGGAAAAGGAAACAAAGGAGCCCCGCCCGGTCGTGGACCGGGCGGGGCTCCTTCGCGTCCGTGCGGGCTCAGGTTCCCGAGCCCAGGCCGCCGCCGCTGCGGCCGGTGGTGTCCGCCGGGGGCGGCGGGGGCGGCGGGGGCTGGTCGTTGAAGGCGGCGCCGGCGGCCACGGCGGGGGCGGTGGGCGCCGCGCCGCAGGCGGCGGTGGACGCGCCGGCCGCGGCCAGCAGCAGAGCAAGCGCGCAGCGAAGCAGGTTCTTCATGGTCTGGTGCTCCTGGTTCCGAGGGGGTTGGTTGCGTGTGGGTGTCCGGCCGGGACGCACCAACGTTACGCCCGCGGCCCCCGCGGCACCGACGCGCCAGAAGCAGCTTTCCGCTACTGAAGTGACAATTTTTGTCAACAAAAAGACGTATTCCGGCCTTGGCGCCTGCAAGCCAAGGCGGAATGCGGATTTGCGGCGGTCCGGGACCCGGTGTTGCGTGAGCCCCGTTCACCGGTAACTTCACGCTCGGGACGGTGCGTGGCCCGCCCGCGTCATCCGCGCGGCGGCGGCCGTCCGGAGTGCCAAACTCCAGTCCGAGACGAGACTTGCGATGAGTGCAACCGGCCAGGGCGCGCCGAGCGAGCAGGAGTCCCGCGAGGTCGCCGAGGCGGCCCGCGAAACCGAGTGGACGGCGCCGAGCTTCGTGCGCGAGCTGTTCCTGGGCAACTTCCGGCTGGACCTGATCCACCCCTATCCCCGGCAGGACCCGGAAGAGCGGCGGAAGGCGGACGCCTACATCGCCAGGCTGCGGCGCTTCCTGGAGGAGCGGGTGGACAGCGACGCCATCGACCGCACCGGCGAGCTGCCGGAGGACGTCGTGCAGGACCTGCGGGAGATGGGGGCCTTCGGGCTGAAGATCCCGGAGGAGTACGGCGGCCAGGGGATGAGCCAGATCAGCTACGGGCGCACCATCGGCATGGTGACCAGCAAGGACGGCAACCTGACCGCCCTGCTGAGCGCCCACCAGTCCATCGGCGTGCCGCAGCCGCTCAAGATGTTCGGCACGCCGGAGCAGAAGAAGAAGTACCTGCCGCGGCTGGCGGCCGGCGCCGTGAGCGCCTTCGCGCTCACGGAGGCGGAGGTGGGCAGCGACCCGGCGGCCATGACCACCACGGCCACGCTGACCGAGGACGGCAGCGCCTACGTCCTCAACGGCGAGAAGCTGTGGTGCACCAACGGCACCCTGGCGGAGCTGCTGGTGGTGATGGCCCGCACCCCGCCCAAGGTCAAGAACGGCAAGGAGATCCCGCAGATCACCGCCTTCATCGTGGAGACGGGGTGGCCGGGCGTGGAGGTCACGCACCGCTGCCGCTTCATGGGCCTCAAGGCCATCCAGAACGCGGTGATCCGCTTCGACAACGTGCGGGTGCCGAAGGAGAACGTGCTCTGGGGCGAGGGCAAGGGGCTCAAGCTCGCCCTCATCACCCTGAACACGGGGCGCCTGACCCTGCCCATGTCCGCCGCGTACGGCGCCAAGGCCGCCGTGCACGTGGCGCGCGAGTGGGCCGCCAAGCGCGTGCAGTGGGGCGCGCCCATCGGCAGGCACGACGCGGTGGCGCAGATGCTGGGCGGCATGGCCGCGGACGCCTTCGCGGTGGAGTCCATGGCGGAGCTGTCGTCGCTGCTGGCGGACCAGGCGCGCAACGACATCCGCCTGGAGGCCGCCATCGCCAAGCTGTGGACCACGGAGATCGGCTGGCGCATCGTGGACGACCTGCTGCAGATCCGCGGCGGGCGCGGCTACGAGACGGCGGACTCGCTGCGCGCGCGCGGCGAGGACCCCATCCCGGTCGAGCGCTTCATGCGCGACTTCCGCATCAACCGCATCTTCGAGGGCTCGTCGGAGATCATGCGCCTGTTCATTGCCCGCGAGGCGGTGGACACGCACCTGACCGTGGCGGGCGACCTGATCCAGCCCGGCATCAGCACGGGCAGGAAGATCGGGGCGATGGCGAAGGCGGGCGCCTGGTACGCGGCCTGGCTGCCCAAGCGCTTCGTGGGCGGCGGGCAGCTCCCCGGCGCGTACGGCCACTTCGGCGCGCTGGCCAGGCACGTGCGCTACATCGAGCGCACCTCGCGCAAGCTGGCGCGCAGCATGTTCTACGCGATGGGGCGCTACCAGGCCAAGCTGGAGCGCAAGCAGGCGCTGCTGGGCCGCTTCGTGGACATCGGCGCGGAGCTGTACGCCATGAGCGCGGCCTGCGTGCGCGCGCACAGCATGGCGCAGGAGGCGCACGGCAAGGAGGCGCAGCGCCTGGCTGACGTGTTCTGCCGCCGCGCGCGCCTGCGCATCCGCCGGCTGTTCAGCGAGCTGTGGGAGAACGCGGACGACCCCACCTACCGCCTTGCGCAGGACGTGCTGAAGGGGAGCTACGCGTTCCTGGAGGAGGGAACGATCACCAAGCGCTACACGCCCCCGGCGGACCGGGCGGCGTCCGTGCCGCCCGCGCCGCGCGGCCCGGCGGGCGAGGTGTCGGGCGAGCGCGTGGCCACGCAGGTGGGCGCGGCGGGCTGAGGCGGGCCGCGGCGCAGAAACGCGCGAGGGGGCCCGGACCGTTCCCGGTCCGGGCCCCCTCGGCGTTCCCCCATCCGCAGCATCGATCCGTCCGGCCACCCGCATCATGGTTCCTTCTCATCCAAGCCTGCCACATCGATCCGCGCATCGAATCACCGAACGCATCTCTATAGACGGACACGCCTTTCGTTTTCCCACGTCCCCCGAAACTGATTTTCACGCGGGCGCGGAGGTTCAAAGAGAGGACGCGGAGAACCGATCGGTTCTCTGCGTCCTCTCCGTTCGACCCCTGCGCCCTCTGCGTGAGGTTTTTCCTAGCGGTGCGTGCTCTTCGCGACCTCCTCGATGCGCTCCTTGATCTCCCCGACCTGGGGATGCACCTCGCGGATCAGGTCGTGCTCCGCGCGCGACAGCTCCTCGATGCGCCGGGTCTGCGTGCGCAGCTCCTCCAGGAACCGGTTCTGCCGCGTGGAGATGCGGTGCATCCACACGAAGCACACGGCCCAGCACGCGGTGCCGAGCACGGTCATCCAGAAGGCGATCAGCGCCGGCTCCATAGCCTATGGCTCGTCGTAGCCCAGGGCGCGCAGCCGCAGCGTGTACCGCCCCGGGTCCTCGGTGAAGAACAGGCCGCCGTCGCGGAACGAGCGGCCGGGGACGTAGTCGATGACCGCCTCGCTCCGCTCCACCTCGCGGCCGCCGTCCTCCAGCGTGCCCTCCACGCCCACGGCGCCCGCGGTGGTGCGGCCGCGGTTGTCCACGCGGAACTGCACCAGCCAGCCGCTGCCCGCGCGGACCACGGTGTCGGCACGCACCTCCAGCAGCGGGGGCGTGCGCGTCTTGCCCGCGGCCTGGTACAGCAGGTAGCCGATCACCGCCACCACCATCACGGTGCTGACTGCCGCCGCCACCCACTCCCAGCGGGACGGCGGCCCGTTGCCCCCGCGCGCGTCGCCCATCGCCCCCTCCCTCAGAGGATCAGCCGCGCGGCGGCGGCGCCCAGGCTGGCGGGAAAGCCCAGCACCACGATCATCAGCACCATCGCCCGCAGCGACTCGCCGTCCATCCGCCCGAAGGTCCACAGCACGTACGCGCTGACCCCCAGTGCCACCGCGTACCCCACCACCGTGTAGCGGAAGAAGAGGCTGGCGGGGGTGATGCCCTCCTGCCGCCGGTGCGTGCCGCGGAAGCTCAGCCCGTACACGAAGGCGTGCATCATGGCCAGCGACGCCACGACCAGGGCAATGGCGTGCCACTCCGTCATCACGAACGAGATCAGGATCATCTCCTCCGTGGGCGCCACGTTGAAGGCCAGGAAGATGGCGCCCACCGCCATGAAGAAGACCTCCTCGGGATACCGGGCGCGCTCGCGCCGCTCGCGCTCCACGTCGCCGTCCCCGTCGTCGTCGTCCGGCTGCGCCAGCTGGCTGCCGGCCAGCACGGCACCCAGGCTGGCCGGCACCGCCTCGATGGCCACCTTGCCCACCACCTCGCCCAGGGGCATGGCGAAGCCGATGATGCCGAACAGGAGCAGGATCACCGCGCTGGCGGCCAGGCCCACGCCGTAGGCGGTCATCCCGTCCATCACGTCCTGGCTCCAGGTGGCGGTCTCTTCCCACCCGGAGTAGTGGTCCAGCACGATGAGCAGCGGCACCATGAGCGCCATGAACCCGGCCAGGCGCCAGCGGTCCATGTAGAAGCCCATCCACCACATCTCCATCGTCATCAGCAGGGGCAGCGAGAAGAACACCGCCCCACCGAAGGCGCGCGCCAGCCCCACCAGCAGCCGCCGGTCCGCCCCCTTCCGCCCCGCCGCGCTGGCCGCCACCGTCCCCCTCCTGCCTCTGGCAACGAAGATCGGCTCATTGACGCCACCAGCGGCGCGCAATTTCCGGGCGCGGTGGTACGCTGGCGTACACAATGTACGCCACGACTCCGGCATTGCGGAGGAGCGCACAGGTACAGGTGGAGAGCGCAGCCTGGCCGGGATCCGGAGCAGATGCACATCACGGACATGCTGGCGAATATGTCGTAGCCCTTATTGAGTGGAACTGCACCGGCGGCGCGAGACTCCCCTCCGATGTTCCAAGCCGGCGTCTCTCGCCAATACGCCGTTACCTGGAGGCCGCCTGCCCTACACACCCACGTGCCACTGTATTAGTTTCTGATACAGCAAAGGAGGCGCGATGCGTGATACGATCACGGTGAGTCTACCTGCAGCGGTCCGGACGGAGGTGGATGCGTTCGCGGAGCAGAACGGCCTCGCCCGGAGCGAGGTCGTGCGTGACGCGTTGGAAGAGTACCTGTTCTTCCGTCGCTCGCGGGCCCTGCGGGCGCGGATGATGGCGGAAGCGCAGTCGCAGGGGCTGTTCACGGATGAGGACGTCTTCGATCGCGTTTCGTGAGGGTCGTCCTCGATACGAACGTCCTGATCGCCGCCTACGCGACGCGCGGCCAGTGCCATGACCTGCTCGAGCACTGCCTGCGCGCCCACACCGTCGTCTCTTCGGAAACTCTCCTCGCGGAACTCAGCGAGAAGCTCACGAGAAAGCTGAAGTTCAGCAGCGAAGTCGCCGCCGAACTTCTCGCGTTGCTACGGCTGCGGGTGGAGCTCGTCGATCCATTGCCACTGGACCCTCCCGCCTGCCGAGATCCGGACGATGACTGGGTGATCGCAACTGCGGTAGCTGGCCGCTGTGATTGCATCGTAACGGGCGACAGGGATCTGCTGGTCCTCGAAGCGGCCCGTTCGATCCCCATCATCCAGCCGGCAGCCTTCTGGCGCTTCGAGTCCGGTTCCTAGTCTGAAGACGCAGAGGACGCGGAGAACTTCTCTGCGTCCTCTGCGTCTCTGCGTGCGCCTCTTTTCTACTGCCCGGCGACGATCCGCGTCGGAGCGAAGCTGGTGCGGCGGACCTCGCGGATGCGGCCCCCGCCCTCGGCGCCCTCCACCAGCTCGTATCCCAGCAGCGCAAAGATGCGCCCGCGCAGGAAGATGGGCCGCGCGTTGCCGTACCAGTCCACGCACGACGCGCGGCACCCGTCGTCGCCCGTCTCCGCGCCCGCGGCCAGGTCTCCCAGCTCCTGGAAGCGGAACGACGTGTTGCGCAGGAAGAGGATGGACGCGGAGCCGTGGCGGAGCTGCGCGTACCCCGGCCGGGCGCCGCCCACGATGGGCAACCCCAGCAGGCCGCTCTCCTCCGCGTCCGGCCGGTAGAAGAAGCCGTGGCTGCGCGTCTCGCCCTGCGACGCGTTCTCGCGGGTGTAGCGCTCCGCCAGCGACGCCGCCGCGCCCAGGCGCACGCCGCTGAAGTGCAGGTCGGCGCCGTCGCTGCCGATGACCACCGCGCCGCTGCCCATCTGCTCGATGCGGTCCACGCCGTGCGGCAGGCGCAGCTCCACCGCGGGCCCGGCGCCCGCCCAGCGCACCGCGTACACCGGGTTCCCGCCCTCCCTGGGCCGCCCCCAGGTGTTGCCGACGCCGTAGAGCAGCCAGTCGCCCACGTAGCGGTTCTGCAGCGGGTAGCCCTGCGGCTGCGGCAGCGGCCGGTAGCGCTCCAGCGGCGCGTGGCGGCTGGCGTCGCCGAACGCGGCCAGCGGCACGCGCAGCAGGCGCACCCCGCCGCGCGTGTACTCCGAGCCCCACATCCCCTCGCCGCCGGCGTCCGAGCGCACCAGCACGTTCAGGTGCCGGTCCGGGCTCTCCAGAAACGAGAACTGGTCGACGGGCCCGCCCAGCACCCGCAGCCCCGTGGGCGCTGAGCCGTCCAGCGGCATGCGGTACAGCACGGAGCGCGGGGGCGTGCCCTCCTTGTCGTCGTAGCGCGCCCACTGCGTGGCCCACACGTACACCGCGCCGGGCGACACGTAGAACACGCGCCCGGTGGGCCCGTACAGCGACGTGGCCCTGCACTCCAGCTCGTCGCCCGACGGGTCGCAGACGGTCACCGTGTGCAGCATCAGCTCGTCGTCCGCGCGCATGCGGCCGGCGGCGCGGTACACGCGCGTGGGCGTGGCCGTGCGCTGCCAGGTGGTGTCGCCCGCGCCCCAGCGGCGGTAGCGGGGAAAGCTCGCGAACGGGTCGCGCGCCTCCGGGTCCACGCCGATGGGCGCGTAGAACACCAGCTTGCCGTCCACCAGCCGGCTGGCGTAGTTGCGCGACGAGTAGTAGTCGCTGGAGCGCAGGTGGTAGGTGGATCGGTACGACAGCCGCCCCTCGCGGTCCAGGCGGAACAGCCCCACCTCGGTGCCGCCGCGCGAGTAGCTGTAGCCGATCACCACCACCAGGTCGCCCGACACCAGCAGCTCGTCGTACCACGAGCCGCCCGGGTCCACGCCGGGGGCGAAGGCGTCCACCGCGGAGATGGGGTCCAGCGCGTTGCCGCCCACGCGGACGGTGAACAGGCGCCCGCGGCGCAGGATCACCAGGTAGTCGCCGGCCACCTTGACGATGCCGCCCTCGTCCACGCCCGCGTGCTGCACGTTGGTGATGGACTCCGCGCCGCTCCGGGCCGCCGCGTCGCTGTAGAACGCCTGGACCGGTGCGGGCGCCTCCGCGGCCGGTGCGCCGGCGGACGGCGGGGGAGGCGGGGCGGGCGGGGGCGGCGCGGGCGGAGGAGGAGGCGCGGCGAGCGGGATCTCCTGCTTCATCTGCGCCCGCTTGTAGTCGTGCGCGAGCCGGCGGTGGAAGCGGATGAACTCCGCCTCGCTCTGGAAGGCGCGCAGCGTGGCCCGCGGCGGGTCCTGCGGCCCGGGGCGGTGCGAGGCGCAGGCGGCCAGGCCGATCAGGGCGGCGGCGGCGGGCGCCAGCAGCGGCAGTCTCATGGGGTGCACCGAAACGGCTGTGAGGTTGAGGAGGGGGGACCGGCAGTATGCGCCCGGCCCCACCCGTTCCGACAGGAGGGAGGACGCCCGATGCGCCGCCGCGTGCACAATCGGAGCGGTGGGAGCCGGGAGCACGCTTGCGAGAAAGCGTCGCCGTGGGTCATAAAGGAGCGCGTAGAAAAAATCCTTGATGATTGGGGGGAAAGGACTTAGCTTCGTGGCTTCGGAGAGTATACGGAATGGACACCGGGGCACAGGAGGGGTGGTGATGGTCTCGGCGCACGACGTTGCCGCGTACATCCTGCGGGAGCAGGGCCCGCTCTCGGCCATGAAGCTGCAGAAGCTGGTCTACTACGCGCAGGCGTGGTCCCTGGTGTGGGACGACCGGCCCCTGTTCCACGAGCGCATCGAGGCGTGGGTCAACGGCCCCGTGGTCCGCGAGCTGTACGAGCGGCACAAGGGCCGCTTCGAGCTTCGCGACTGGCCGGCCGGCAACCCCGAGGCGCTGGACGCCGACGGCCGCGCCACGGTCCACGCGGTGCTCGGCTACTATGGGGGCCGCAACGCGCAGACGCTGAGCGACATGACGCACGCGGAGCTGCCCTGGCGCGAGGCGCGGCACGGCCTGTCCGACCGCGACCGCGGCGCCCGCGAGATCACGCTCGCCTCGCTGGCCGAGTACTACGGCAGCCTGCCCCCGGCGGATGCCGCGCAGGCATAGGCCTTCCCCCGCGGAGGCCGGCGGCCGGGGCGGCGCGCGCGAGCGGTCGCCCCGGTCCGCGTTCGGGGCGCGCGACGCGCGGGAGCCGCGCGGCGCCGCGCCCGACTACGACGGCCGGTTTCCGCTCTGGGCGTTCCGCATCGTGGACCTGGGTGGGCCGTGGTGCTGGGGCAACCTGGGCGGCGCCGCGCTGGTGGAGGTGCTGCAGCGGCTGCGCGACCTGGAGACCATGACCTGGCACGCCATCGCGGCCACCGGCAGCCACGCCGTCGGCGTCGGCGGCCTGTGCAAGCGCGCGCGGGACCGCCTGGCGGAGATCGAGCAGGACGACGTGGACGAGCTGTTCTCGCTGCGCGTGACGGGGCCGCGACGCGTGTTCGGCATCCGCCACGGCGGCGTGCTGCGCATCCTGTGGTGGGACCCGCGCCACGAGGTGTATCCCTCGCCCAGGAAGCACACCTGACCGGACGGGGTTGACAGACCGGCGGCAGGGGTATAGATTGATGGGCTGCGAACACCTCCGGCCTGTCCGGAGTCCAGAGGCTGAGAAGACCTGGGACGCGTTTCGCTCCCGGGTCTTTTTGTTTTCCGGAGGTTCGCACGCCCCGCGCGGGGGCGGAAAGACCGCGCAAGTACAGGCGATCGTTGGTTCGGAAGTCCCGTAACCTCCGAGGCCGGACAACACAACACACAGGAGTACGGGATGCGTACGACCGGAACCGTCAAGTGGTTCAACGACAGCAAGGGCTTCGGCTTCATCACCCCCGAGGATGGGTCGAAGGATTGCTTCGTCCACCACTCGGCCATCCAGAGCCAGGGCTTCCGCACGCTCGCCGAGGGGCAGCGCGTGGAGTTCGAGGTGGTGCAGGGCCAGAAGGGCCCCGCCGCCGAGAACGTGGTGCCCGTCTGAGCCAGCCGGCACAAGCCGCTGACGGACAATTAAACGGGCCGCCCCGCGCGGGGCGGCCCGTTTCTCTTGTCACCCCCTGCCGGCATTCAGGCCGGCGCCGCGGAGAAGCGCCGCGCCGGGTCGCCAGGCCGTGGCCGTCGGCCGGCGGTGAACGAACGGGCCGCCCCTCTCTCGCGAAGGGCGGCCCGTTTCACGTTCCCGAACCGCCGGCGCTCAGACCGGGGCCACCAGCACGTTGCTCGACGCCGCGAAGAAGGGCCGCGCCTGCGGGTCCGAAAGGCGGATCTGCAGCAGGCGGCTGCCGTCGCCCGTCTTGCCCAGCACCGCCGCCACCTCGCCCGCGCCGCCCACGCAGTACACTTCCTCTCCCACCGCGGGAATGCGCTCCACCGCGGGCACCCATCCCGGGCGGGCGGCGGACTGGACGAACAGGTCCTCGTCGCGGATGCGCTTTACGCTGTTGCTGCTGCTGGACATCTGGGGCCCTCCAAGTGCGTGGGATGCTGGATAGTGCCTGAAAGACTGGCTCCGGACTGGCGCCTCAGGTCTTGTGGCGGTAGGTGATGCGGCCGCGGGACAGGTCGTACGGCGACAGGGTAAGGGTCACGCGATCGCCCACCATCACGCGGATCTTGAACTGCGACATCTTGCCGGCGCCGTAGGCCAGCACCATGTGCCCGTTCTCGAGCTTCACGCGGTACTTGCGGTCGGGGAGCACCTCCGTGACGTGCCCCTCCATCACGATCCCTTCTTCCTTTGCCATGCGCCTCGCTCTGTTCTCTCGCGGAAATGGGAACACCCGCGGCACACGTCGCGGAGGACGGGCACCGCGGGCGCATCGCAGGGACCGGGGCGCATCTGGCTCCCGGCAGACACCCTGATACCACGCACTCGCGCCGGGGTTCCGCAGATCGATGAGCCCGGGCTCATCTCCCGATCCGGGAGTACTGACGGACGGCCATCCGGAACACGCCGGCGCCGTGGACGGCCACGATCGTCAGCGGCAGCGCCACCTCTGCCCCGCGCACCCACACGGCCCCGCGCGGACCCGGAGCGGCGGGCGCTGGAGAACCTTCGTTCACTTCCCAAACGGACGCCGCCGGGCCATATTCCGGACCCAGCCTCCCACCCCGCGGCGGAGTCGGTGACACCGCCGCAAATCGTTGGGCAGCACCCGCTTATCGCAGCGTTCCCCGCTTACGGAGTCCGCCAGGCCGCCGATGTCGTTCGTTCACCTGCACTGCCATTCCGAGTACTCCCTGCTGGACGGCGCCAACCGCATCGGCGACCTGATCAAGCGGGCCAAGGAGTTCGAGCAGCCGGCGCTGGCGCTCACCGACCACGGCTGCATGTACGGCGCGTGGGTGTTCCAGGAGCAGGCCAAGAAGGCGGGCATCAAGCCCATCATCGGCATGGAGGCCTACGTG
>DASTLD010000481.1:0-11415 GCA_035715345.1 Longimicrobium sp. | reverse complement strand
GGACCTTCTGGCAGCACTCCGACGACGGGCGGGTGCCCGGCATCGCCGGCGCCGTGGACCTGAACTGGTTCAACGGCACCCGCGCACAGCTCGACGCGCTGGCCGGGCGTTGAGGGCAATGGACGGCGGCGCTCCCGGTGTGCGGCGCGCGGAGCCCTGGCACCGCGACCTGTGCGCGGACTGGTACGACGGCCCCATCACCGGCGTGGCGCAGGCGGGCGAGACGGGACCGTTCTACCTCTACGAGCTGGTTGCGACGGAGGAGGACACGCTCGACATCCGCCTCTATGCCGTCGCGCGCATCCCGGAGCCGGAGTTCCGCGCGATCGCCGCGATGCACGACGCGGGCGTCGCGCCCATCCTGGCCACCGCCGAGGCGCGCGAGAAATACGGCGCCGCCTTCCGCCGCGCCGCGCACGCCGCCGGCCCGCACGAGGCGCTGCGCCTGACCTGCTTCTGGTCCGACGACGCGGGCTACACCGTCGCGCTGGACGATGAAGCCCGCGCGCGGCTGGAGGGCGTGCTGCACCCCGGCGCCACGGCGGCCGACCGCTGCGCCGAGCTGGGGGCGCTCATGCGCCCGCGCAACGAGGTCGTCGCGCTGGTGCATGCTTTCCTGGGCCACGTCCCGCTGCCGAGCGAGGAGGACCGGGCGGCCCGGCGGGTTGACGCGCAGGCGTAAGCCGCCCAGCAGGTTGGGAGAGTGATTGCGGTCGACCATGTGAACCGCCTCGCGCGCGGTGCGTGCGTCCCTAACGGTGTCAGTCGAGCCGTCACTACTGTGATACTTCCATGATATTGCCTTGTGTTTTGTACGTGAGGCTGCCATCTATGTAGCCGAGTCAATCACCCTCCAAACCAATCGTCGGAGTCGAGAGTGCAAGCCAACGTTGCCGGTCGGGTACGTAATACAAAGCTCGCGGAGCGTAATGGCCTGCTGCCTCTATTTGAGGCCGTCGTCAATTCGATTGACGCGATCCACGATGCCGAACGTGACGGAAATATCGACATCAAAATCGACCGCGACCCAAAGCAGTTAGAGCTGCCGCTCCACCATCCCAAGGCAATCCCTGACATCGTCGGCTTCTCGATTGTTGATGACGGTGTTGGTTTTACAGAGAAGAACTTTCAGTCTTTTAATACGCTCGACTCACCGGAGAAGGAGAATAGAGGAGGCAAGGGGATCGGAAGAATTCTGTGGCTAAAAGCTTTCGAGCGTGCTGAGATCGAGAGTGTCTATCATGAATCAGGGGCGGTTTGCGAACGCCGCTTCTCGTTCCACCGAAGCGTTCAAGGTATTGACCAGCACAGTCATCAAACCGTCGCGGCAGCAAACGGAAAGCGCCCGCAGACCATCGTGCGCTTGATCGGCTACCGTCAAAAATACCGGGACTCTTCTCCCAAGTCGGCGGAGATCATCGCCCGAAGGATTGTTGAGCATTGCTTACAATTTTTCCTGTTTGGAACTGCGCCATCTATTCGCCTCCACGACGCTACGATCCCTGCACCTATCGACCTCTGGACGGTCTTTCGTGAGAACTTCCACATCGGAGAGCCGCGGAAGTTTGAGATCGGCGACCAGGTCTTTGGAATAACAGATGTATTCCTGACTGGGGATCGAGATACCCCACACCACGTGAATTTCTGCGCGCATAAACGCGCAGTCCTCTCCGTTAAGCTTGTAGACCACATACCCCATCTCACTCCCGCGCTTCTTACGGATTCCGGTGAATACGGGGTTTACTCCGGGTTCGTTACTGGTGACTTTCTGGACGAAAGAGTCACAGCCGATCGCACCGAGTTCGACATCGATAGGCGTGGAGAATTCCCCCTTCATGGTGACACTACATGGGACGACCTACTTGATGTCACGATGAAAGTTGTGGCGGAGCATTTAGCCCCGCTCACAGCTGGGGCAAAGCAAAAGGCGTGGGACCGGATTGAGGCGTTCGTACAAACAAAGGAGCCGCGCTATCGCCCATTACTCCACTTCCGCACGCACGAAGTTGGATTGATTTCGGGAGAGTTGTCAGACGAACGACTTGAGTTGGAATTGCATAAGATCTACGAGGACTGGAAGCGTGAAGTCATTAGTGCGAGCAACCTAGAATTGCGTAGGACCGCGACTGCGCGGAACCTACCCGCAGTTCGCGAGAGATTCCTCGCGCTGTTCAGCAGTTTGCAGGAGATCGCGAAGTCTGAGCTAGCTGAGTATGTCCTCCAGCGTCGAGTCATTCTTGAATTCTTTCAGAAGATGCTCGGGCTCCAAGAGGGGGGCACGTTTTCTCGCGAAGAGGCTATTCACGAGATTCTCTTCCCCCGTCATAAAACCTCAGATGAGATTGAATACGATGATCATAATTTGTGGATCTTGGACGAGCGTCTATCCTTTCACCGATACCTAGCGTCTGACGTCCCGTTGTCGCAGCTCAAGAAAGAGTACGCAGTGCAGAGCGAACGCAGGCCGGACATCTTGATCTTCAACCGTCCGATGGCGTTTTCGGAACAGGACCCCGGTGTTTCATCAGTGGTGGTCGTCGAATTCAAGCGACCCGAACGGAATGAGTATGCGGAGGACGACAACCCAGTTGACCAAGTGTTAGATTATGTTCAAGAGTTGCGTGACGGGAGAGCGCATAGGCCAGACGGAACAACGATCCACGTTGCGCAGCACGTACCGTTTTATTGTTTCATCATCGCTACTCTTACGCCGAAAATGCGGCGGTTCGCTCAGCGCGCGAACTTGATACTTGCGCCTGATGGTGAAGGATTCTTTGGGTTCAACGGACCTTCGCAGGCGTACATTGAAGTGCTGTCTTATCAAAAGGTGTTGATTGATTCAAAACGCCGGAACAAGGTGTTCTTCGATAAACTTCAGCTCCCGATGTACTAACCTTCCCCGCCTCTGGGTTGACTGCAACCCCCCATCCGTGTACGTTGTCGCGACGGCCGGGCCCCCGCGGGGTGCCCGGCCTCTTCCATTTCCGGGTGATTCCGACAGGTGTTCTCGATATGCTGAGGCTGGGGATCGTGGGGCTGCCCAACGTGGGCAAGTCCACGCTGTTCAACGCGCTGACCGCCGCGGGCGCGGACGCGGCCAACTACCCGTTCTGCACCGTGGAGCCCAACGTGGGCATGGTGGAGGTGCCGGACCCGCGCGTGGACCTGCTCGCGGAGCAGGTCAAGCCGCAGCGCGTGGTGCGGGCCACCGTGCAGTTCGTGGACATCGCCGGGCTGGTCAAGGGCGCCAGCGAGGGCGAGGGGCTGGGCAACCAGTTCCTGGCCAACATCCGCGAGACGGACGCGGTGGTGCACGTGGTCCGCTGCTTCGACGACCCGGACGTGGTGCACGTGATGGGCGAGGTGGATCCCGTGCGCGACCGCGAGGTCATCAACCTGGAGCTGGCGCTGAGCGACCTGGCCGTCGCGGAAAAGCGGCTGGAGCGCGTGCGCAAGACCGCCAAGGGCGGCGACAGAGACGCGCAGGCGGAGGCGGCGCTGCTGGAGCGCGTCATCGCCGGCCTCAGCGAAGGCCGCGCGGCGCGGTACGTCGAGGTGAGCGACCAGGAGGAGAAGCTGCTGCGCTCGTTCAACCTGCTGACCTCCAAGCCGGTCCTGTACCTGGCCAACGTGGCGGAGAGCGACCTGCCGGAGGGCGACAACGCCCACGTCCGCGCGCTGCGGGCGGCCGTGAAGGAGAGCGGCGAGCGGGCGGAGGTCATCCCCATCTCCAGCAAGATCGAGTCGGAGCTGGCGGAGCTGCCGGCGGAGGAGCGCGCGGAGTTCCTCGCCTCGCTGGGCCTGGAGGAGCCGGGGCTGAACACGCTGATCCGCGCGGGATACCGGCTGCTGGGCCTGCAGGTCTACTTCACCGCGGGCGAGAAGGAAGTGCGCGCCTGGGAGATCCCCGTCGGTGCCAAGGGCCCGGAGGCCGCGGGCGTGATCCACACCGACTTCGAGCGCGGCTTCATCCGCGCGGAGACGGTGGCGTGGAACGACTTCGTGAAGACCGGCTCCGTCAAGGCCGCCCGCGAGCAGGGCCTGATGCGCTCCGAGGGCAAGGAGTACGTCGTCCAGGACGGCGACATCCTGCTCTTCCGCTTCAACGTCTGAACGCCGGACTGGGGGATGAAAAACGGGGAGCCGCGCGGACTGCGCGGCTCCCCGTTCTCGTTCGGGCCGGTTCCGGCGGTTGCCGGAGTCAGCGCTGGCTGTTCGCGGCGGCCTTGAGCTGGCCCAGGCGCTCCACCAGGGCCTGCGCCTGCGGGTCGATCTCGGTCATCTTGCCGAAGAGTACGCCCAGGAAGGCCTTCCGCTTCTCCTGCACGTCCGCCTCCTGCATGGCGCGGGAGCGCAGGCCGTTGAAGTAGGCCTGGAGCTGCTGCGCCTCCGCGGCCAGCTGGTTCAGCTTGGCGTTGTCGCCGGCGGTGCGGGCGGCCTCCACCTCGGCCATCAGCGCCTCGCTGCGGGCCTTCTTCTCCGTGGCGGCGGCGTCCAGGCGCGCCATGGCGGCGAACAGGTCCGCCTCGAACTGCTTGCTCGCGGCCTGCACGGCGGCGTCCTGCTGGGCCTGCTGCTGGAGCGCGGCCAGCCGCTGCTGGATGATGGTGATGGAATCCGCCGGCGCGGCGGCCGGGGCGGGAGCGGGCGCCGGGGCAGCCGGAGCCGCGGGATCGGTCTGCGCGGAAAGCGGCGCGGCGGCGGCCAGGGCGGCGGCCGCGGCCAGCAGGGTACGGAACTTCATCGTGGAGCAACCCTCGGATGGAAAGTGGGTCTCTCGCCCGGCGCGGCCACGTGCGGACGCGCGGCGGAGGGGACCTGTACCGCGCCCGGTAGCCGCATGTTCCCGCCGCGTTCCACGTAGCAGACTGCTACGGAAAAACGAGGCGGGGAGCCGCGCCCAGCGCGGCTCCCCGGTTCCCGACTTTCCCTGCTTTCCCCGGCGGCTGAAGGCTAGCGGTCGCCCTCGTCGCCGTGGCCGGGCTTGCTGCGGGTCTTGGCGTGCTGCTGCTGGTCCCGGGCGCTCGAGCGGCCCACGTCCACCTGGTCGTCCGTGAAGCGCCCCTGGTCGTCGCGGCGCACGTAGCGCTTGTCGCCCTCGTTCGGCTCGATCATCTCGCGCTTGCGGCTCATCTCTCCTCCCACGGTTCAGGGTTCGGCCGCCGCTCCATGCACCCCCCGTGCCGCGATGTTTACGTGCAAGTCCCTGCGGGTGAGCGGGTTGCGGGCCCATGCGTGTCATGCGGGGCGCTGCGCGTGGGCGGGCGCCCCCACCCGGACTCGCATTACTCGTCCACCCTCCCCCAACTTCGGGGGAGGGTTGGTCGTCCGCGTAGCTCAGCTCGAGCACGCGAACGATCGCCCTCGACGGCATCCCTGGTTGCCCGGCGCGGGCAGGCGGTGGAGATTGCGGGGTCGTGCGGCGGAGGGAGGACGGGCGCCGCGGCAGGGTTCCCCCCCACTTGCGTGCGGACGGTCCATGCGAAAGGCGATCCTCATGAGTGCTGTGGCGGCCGGGCTGGCGGGCACCGCGGCGGCGCAGCCCGGGCCGCGGGCGGCGCGGCCGGTGGACTGGGACGCGCTGCGGGCGGAAGCGGTGCAGGTGCTGAGCGACTACCTGCGCGTCAACACCGCCAACCCGCCGGGCAACGAGCTCGCGGGCGCGCGGTTCCTCCAGGGCATCCTGCAGCGGGAGGGCATCGAGGCCCGCATCCTGGACGAGGACGTGCTGGGCCCCGGCCGCGCCAACCTGTACGCGCGGCTCGAGGGCGACGGCAGCAAGAAGGCCATCGCCCTGGTGCACCACATCGACGTGGTGCCGGCCACCGCCGGCGCCTGGACGGTGCCGCCCTTCTCCGGCGAGGTTCGCGACGGGTACATCTGGGGCCGCGGCGCCATCGACATGAAGGGAGACGGCATCGCCCACCTGATGGCGATGATCGCCCTCAAGCGCAGCGGGGTGCCGCTCACGCGCGACATCGTCTACATCGCCAACGCGGACGAGGAGCTGGGGTCGACGGGCGCGGCCGCGTTCGTGGACCGGCACGCGGACCTGCTGGCGGACGTGGAGTTCCTGATCACCGAGGGCGGCGACATCGCCATCGAGGACGGCGAGCTGCAGTTCTACGGCGTGGGCGTGGCGGAGAAGCGCACGCTCTGGCAGCGGCTGAGCATCAAGGGCACGCCCAGCCACGCCAGCCGCCCCACCCGGCAGAACCCCGTCCCCCGGCTGGTGGCCGCGCTCAACCGGCTGGCGCAGTACGAGACGGCGCTGGAGGTCACGCCCGGCGTGGAGAAGTACTTCCGGGACATCTCGCGCAACTACGAGGGGGAGCAGCGCGCCTGGCTGGCGGACGTGCGCACGGCGCTGAACGACGCCCGCGCGCGCGAATGGATCCTGAGCGACGTCTACTGGAACGCCATCCTGCGCAACACCATCTCGCTGACGGTGCTGAACGGGTCCAACAAGACCAACGTGATCCCGGCGGAGGCCACGGCGGAGCTGGACATCCGCCTGCTGCCCACCGCGGACCCGGACCAGGTGCTGGCCACGCTCAAGCGCATCGCCGCGGACGACGCCATCACCTGGACCACGCTGATGGCGCCCAAGACGCCGCTGGAGAACCCGGTGGACACGGACCTCTTCCGCGCCATCGAGCGCGCGGCGCGCGAGCGCGACCCGGGCGCGCTGGTCACCACGCCCATGTTCACCGCCGCCAGCGACCGGCCCACGTACCGCCGGCTGGGCATCGTCACCTACGGCCTGGACCCGTTCAAGGTGGAGAACGCCGAGCACCAGAAGATGATGCACGGCAACGACGAGCGGCTGAGCGTGGAGAACCTGGGCTGGGGCACGCGCTTCCTGTACGACATCCTGCGCTACGCCCAGTAAGCGGATTTTCCAGGCGGGCCGCGGAGAAACCGCGGGAGGGGAGGTCAACGGGCCGCGCCGGAGGCGTCGTAAAGACTGCCGCGCGCGCGTGAAGGGTGATATATTGGACGCACTCCCCACACACCCTGCCCGGAATTGCGTTCCCCCAGGAGACGGATCCATGGCCCTCCGCGAGCTCTACCTCGACACTTCCGTCTGGCGGATCTGGGACGTTCGGCCCTCGGACCGGGGCGGCGCGGTGGGCGTGCGGCAGGTGTACGTGGGAGGCTGGCTCTGCATCGAGTCGGGCGATGAGAAGCGCCGGTACGCGCCCATCCCCGAGGGCTGGGAGGAGTTCGAGGAGCACGAGCTGCTGGAGCTGATCAGCCAGGCGGAGGTGGCCAAGCACAGCAGCTACGACTTCAACCACCGCGCCTCGCTCGGCGATGCCGCGGCCCGGTACACGAAGCGGGAAGGCGCCTGAGGGCGCCTTTTTCGTTTCGCGCGGGACATCGAGGCCCCTCTCCCGGTTGCCGGGGGAGGGGCTTTCTGTGTGCGTACGGGTCAGGCGGGGCGCGGTCGGGTGACGCGGCGGATGACGAGGGCCGCGGCGAGCGGAACCAGGACGAGCATCGCGAACACCAGCTCGAGGATCGGCCTGGCCGGACCGATCGGCCCGCCCGGAGCATGGCGGACCATGTTGTGGAGGAGATCGCCTCCGTGGCCGTACAGGATCAGCTCGACGACCAGGGCCGCGCACAGGACCAGGAGCGCACGCCCGCGGCGCCGTCCGGGGCGGCGCGTGCGCCACAGCACGGCCGCGAACGCCGCGGCCGCCAGCAGCGCCGCCGCCCCGCCCACCCACTGCCGGTACGGGTCCCCGGAGTCGAAGAACAGGGACGCGCAGACGTACACGTACTCGCGGCGCCGGTTCGCCCGCTCCTGCCGCGCGAGCCGGAAGAAGCCCGCCGGTGGAGCGCCGCCGGCGCGCCACATCTGGAACGTGCCGGCGTGCGTCCGTTCGAAGCTCACCAGGCCGCGCTCCCACGCGCCGGACACCGTGTCGCCCCGCCTCACGCCGGCCAGCAGCACGCCGACGTCGATGTCCCCCGTGCCGGCGACGATGTGGAGGGAGTCGCCGGCGCGGTAGGCGGCCACGTGCTCGCAGCGCCGGGCGCTGTCCGGCGAGGCGTGGCGCGGAAAGCGGGGCACGCCCTGGAACGCCTCGTCGGCGATGAACGCGCAGCCGGCGGCGTGCCGCGCCGGGACCAGGTCGCCGCGCGCCCACCAGCCCAGGCGCGGCACCCGGCGGCTGAAGATGATCTCGCCCTCGACCTCGCGCGCCAGCGGCGGGCGTTGGGGAAGGAAGGTGTGGGTCAGCCGCAGCCGCACCTTCCAGCGGCCTTCCAGCGCCGCCGCATCGCCCTCGCGGGCGCAGGCGGAGAGGCATGCCGCGGCAAGCAGGACGAGCGCGAAGGAGACGGGGCACTGCGCGTTCTTCATCGTCCGGAAACCGGGTGGGAGACGATGGCGATGCCGCCTGGTGAGCAACGCGTTCCGATGCGCCGTTCTGTCCACACCGGACGAGTGCGCGAATGGCTCCAGAGGTTTCCTTGACCGCGGGCGATTCCGCGGCAACCCTTCGGGTGCCCGCCTCTCGCCCCCCTTCCCTCCACCGCCCCGCCCATGAAGACACCACACCGCTTTCCCGCGGCGCCGTTCGCCCTTGCCGTTGCCGCCGTGTGCGCGGCCGCGCACCCGGCGGCGGCGCAGGACCACGGCTCCGCGCCGCGCTACGGCTACGAGGGCGACGAGGGCCCGGCGCACTGGGGCGCGCTCTCTCCCGCGTGGGCCGTGTGCGGCATCGGCCGGGCGCAGTCGCCGGTCAAGCTGGAACGGGCGGCGGCCGCGCAGGCGCCGCCGCTGCGGTTCGGGTACCAGGCGGGGCCGCTGGAGCTGAGGAACAACGGGCACACCGTGATGGTGCCCATCGGCGGGCGGGGCTCGCTCACGGTGGGGACGGACCACTACACCCTGCAGCAGTACCATTTCCACACGCCGGCGGAGCACGAGGTGAACGGCAGGCGCCCGGCGATGGAGCTGCACCTGGTGCACCTGGCTGCCGACCTGTCGGTGGCCGCGGTGGGCGTGCTCATCGAGCCCGGCGATCACAACCCGGCGCTGGAGCCGCTCGCCGCCAACCTTCCCACCGCCCCGGGCCAGGTGCGCCGCGTACCCGGCTCGTTCGACCCGGCGTCGCTGCTGCCGGCCGGCTGGCAGCGGGGGCTGCAGAGCTTCCGCTACACCGGCTCCCTCACCACGCCGCCGTGCGGCGAAGGGGTGCACTGGTTCGTGCTGCGTGCGCCCGTCCAGGCCTCGGAGGACCAGATCGCGCGGTTCCGGCGCGTGATGCACCACAACAGCCGCCCCCTCCAGCCGCTCTACGGGCGGGTGCCGACGGTGGACCCGGAGTGAGGAACCGCAACCGCGATCACGCAGAGGGCGCAGAGGTTTGACGGAGAGGACGCGGAGGACGCAAGGGAAGTTCTCTGCGTCCTCTCTTTTCAACCTCTGCGTCCTCTGCGTGAAATGCAGTTCCTGTCCTCCATGTGAACGATCCTCTTGCGCACGGGGTCAGTTCGGCTTTTATTCGGATGCGAAGAGAAGCCGAACCGCAGGAGGCACGCGTGGACGTGATGACGCTGGAACAGAAGATCGACCTGCTGACCGCGCTGGCGGGCGACGACCACGACGGCGCGGGCGGAGGCAAGCCGCTGCCGCCGCGCCTGCGGCACGCGAAGGACGTCGGCGCGCTGAAGCCGATGAACCTGCGCGAGCTGCGCGTGAGCGGGATGGGAAAGGTGTCGCTCATGCGCATCCTGATGACCAACGCCTGCAGCTTCAATTGCCACTACTGCCCCATGCGGCGCGACCGGGAGATGCCGCGCACGCTGCTCAAGCCCGAGGAGCTGGTCCGCATCTTCCTGGAAGGCGTGCGCCGCGGCTGGTGCAGCGGGCTGTTCATCACCACCGGCATTCCCGGCCGGCCGGTCAAGGTGATGGACGACCTGATCACCGTGCTGGAGCTGCTGCGCGAGAAGAACCGCTTCGCGGGGTACATCCACGTCAAGATGGTGCCCGGCGCGCAGACCGCGCAGATCGAGCGGCTGACCTCGCTGGCCAGCCGGGTGTCGGTGAACCTGGAGGCGCCGTGCGGCAGCAGCCTGGCCCGCATCGCGCCGGAGAAGGACCTGGACACCACGCTGGACGGCCTGGCGCAGGCGCGGCAGCTCGTCGTGCTGGGCCGGCGCGAGGAGGCGGCGGGGCGCCCGGCGGACGCGCTGCACCCCGGCGGGCGCTCGGGGATGACCATGCAGTTCGTGGTGGGGGCAACGGACGACACGGACCGCACGCTGCTGGGCCGGGTGACGGACCTGTACGCGGGCGGCGGCATCCACCACGCGCACTTCAGCGCCTTCCGCCCCATCCGCGACACGCCGCTGGAGAACGCGCCCGCCACGCCCGCCCTGCGCGAGCAGCGGCTGTACCAGGCGGACTACCTGCTGCGCCAGTACGGATTCGGCCGCGACGAGGTGGTGTTCGACGCGTCCGGCAACCTGCCGCTGGGCCACGATCCCAAGACGTCGTGGGCGCTGGCGCACCCGGAGCGCTTCCCGGTGGAGGTGCGCACCGCCTCGTACGAGGAGCTGGTGCGCGTGCCCGGCATCGGCCCCGGATCGGCGAAGCGCATCGTGGCGGAGCGGCGCACGGCGGTGCTGCGCGGGCTGGCGGACCTGCGCGCGCTGGGGGTGGTGACCACGCGCGCGGCGGGGTTCCTGACGCTGGGCGGCAAGCGCCTGCAGACGGTGCGCTGGGCGGAGCAGCTCGGGTTCTGGGCGCCCGAGGAGGAGGTGGGGATGCACCACCTGGTCTATGAGGTCAGCCCGGGCACGTTCCGGTAGGGCAGGCACGGATCGGGCGCGCGGCGGCGGGCATCCAGCCGGCGGTTGAAACCGCGCCTCAAGAAGCACGAAGTCCGCCTGCGCGGACTGCACGCGGCGGCCGGCGAGCGTCCACGAGCACCGCGGCAAGGTTGTCATCCTGAGGCCCCCGCGCACGGAGCCTGACCGCACGCGGAGTCTCGAGGGGCCGAAGGATCTTGCCCGC
Source organism: Longimicrobium sp. (assembly GCA_035715345.1). Classification (GTDB taxonomy): domain Bacteria; phylum Gemmatimonadota; class Gemmatimonadetes; order Longimicrobiales; family Longimicrobiaceae; genus Longimicrobium. The sequence goes on along the minus strand of DASTLD010000481.1, from coordinate 377 downwards.
CGGCGAGGAGAGCCGGTGATGAGCGCGAATGTCCGCGCGCGCGGCCCGCATGCCGCCATTCGTGCGCGTGGCGCGCGGTTGCGCGAAGGCGGGCGCCCCCACCCGGACTCGCATTACTCGTCCACCCTCCCCCAAGTCTGGGGGAGGGTTGTTCGTCTGCGCGCGGAGCCATCCGGGCGCAGTTCAGGTCTCCCCTCTCCGCGCGCCGCGGGCACCGGCCCAGGCAACACGGAGATCCGCCTGCGCGGACTGCAGGCGGATCTGAGTGCGGGCGGCGGCCTTTCGTGCGCGGGCGGAGGCCCCTCCCGGACTCGCATTACTCGTCCACCCTCCCCCAACTTCGGGGGAGGGTTGTTCATATCCGTGCGCGAGGCGAC
>DASTLD010000480.1:0-34051 GCA_035715345.1 Longimicrobium sp. | reverse complement strand
TGGGGGAGGGGCAGCGAGGAACGAGCGGGGAGGGGGCCTCCGCCCACGGGAGGCACCCTTCTCCTGGCGCCTACCCGCGCCCGCATCACCCCGCGTTCGGCGCGGCCGCCGACGCCGCGGGCGCCAGCGCCGAGGCCGGCGTGGGGAGCTGCGAGTGCCTGGCGTCCTCGCCCCAGCCGGACGCGGGGCGGCGGCCGGCGAAGCGGTCCTTGAGCTCCAGCAGCGGCGACTCGAACCAGCGGTAGCTCACCGCCGCCGCGGCGATCGCGATCGCCAGCCCCAGCAGGTACTCCGGCCAGGCGGGCAGCTCCAGCCGCCGCGCCACGTTGAGCGACAGCATGTGCATCAGGTACAGCCCGTACGAGATGGTGCCCACCCACGCCAGCGGCCGGTTGGCGAACGCCCAGCGCATCGCCGGGTCCGGGCGGATGCACCCCGCGCCCACCACCGCCACGATGGCCAGCGTCATCCACGGCTCCGGCGCCTGCACCGCGTACAGCGCCGCCATCACCCCGAACGCCACCGGCAGGCTGTACGCGCGCCCCAGCACCCCGTACGCGGCGGCGAAGGTGGCGCGGTGGTGCGCCGCGTAGGCCAGCAGCGCGCCCAGCAGGATGGGCGCCGACGCGCTGGTGGCGATGCGCGCGCCCGTGGCCCCCATCTCCAGCCACCCCGCCGAGAGCGCCGCCGCCACCGCCGCGTCCGCCGCCAGCAGCGCCGCCAGGAACGCGACCGGTACCCAGCGCCGCCGCGCGCTGACGATCCACGGCCACACCAGGTAGAACTGCTCCTGCGCCGCCAGCGACCAGGCGAAGTAGAAGATCACCCGGTCGCCGCGCTCGAACGGGACGAACCAGTTGGTGGTGAAGGTGGCGAACGCCGGCAGGTTGTCCCAGAACGCCGCGCCGGCCGCCGTGCCGCGCTCGGTCAGGAAGACCAGCAGGCAGTACAGCGCCAGCACCGCGTAGTAGAGCGGGTAGATGCGCAGCGCGCGGCGGATGTAGAAGCGCTTGAGGGAGATGCCGCCGTACCGGCTCCGCTCGCGCAGCAGCAGCGTGGTGATCAGGAAGCCGCTGATGCCGAAGAAGAGGGCGAAGTGCACCTCGTAGCCGAACAGCCAGTGCTCCGTGCCCATGGCGTGGTGCCCCACCACGAACACGATGGCCAGCGCGCGCAGGCCGTCCAGCGTGGAGAAGAACTTCGTGCCGAGGAAGCGCGCGTGCGCCTCCCCGGCACGGAGAGCCGTCGTGTCCCGCGGGCCCCGCACGTCAGTACGTGGCCAGGCGGTTCTTGATGGTCTGCCCGGTCTTGCTGGGCGTGCCGGTCCAGTCCATCACCAGGTACGACCGCTCGCACACCACGTCGTCCGGCCCGTTCTGCGCCGTGGACTCGCCGGGGCGCGGCGCGCTCCACATCCACGCGGTCCACGACAGCCCCAGCTCGTCCGCCTTGTCCAGCAGCGCCCGCACGTAGTCGTCGCCGCAGTCGAACTGGCCGAACTCGGTGACCATCACGGGGTCGGTCTTGGCCAGGAAGGCCCAGTCCTTCTGCCAGTCGCCGGGCTGGTTGGCGCCCGGGAAGTCCCAGGGGTGCGTGGCGTAGACCAGGTTGTAGCCGTTGACGCGGTTCTTGGGCACCCCGTCCAGGTAGTATCCCCACTTGGTGCCGCCGATGATCACCAGATTGTGGGCCCCGGTGCCGCGGACCAGGTTGTACAGCTCCTGCATGCCCACGGCCTGGAACGCCGGGCGGGGCTCGTAGACGTTGTCCGCGGGGTGCAGCCCGCCGTTCTTCCACATCCCCCAGTTGCTGAAGCCGCCGCGCCCGCCCACGGGGAACGGCTCGCTGAACAGCTCGTACATCACCCCGCCGTCGTTCTTGAAGCGGTTGGCCACGTCCGTCCAGAAGGGGATGGCGTGGTTGCGGTCCGGCATGGGCTGGTGCGTGTTGCCGCTGGGGACGAAGCTGGCCACGCCGCGGTCGCTGGCCTGCAGCGCCAGGATCACGTTGAGCCCCGCGCGCCGCGCCTGGCGCACCACGCGCTCCACGCGGCCGGCGTAGCTGGCGCTGTACGACCCCGCCGTGGGCACCCAGTAGTACGAGGCCAGCTCGATGCGCACCATGTTGGCCTTCCACGAGCGGATGGCCGCGAAGTCGTGCTCCGTGGTCACCGAGTCGCCCAAGCGGTCGCCGGTGGCGTTGAACGAGAGGGACGGCCGCGACACGCCGTAGAAGCGCACGGGCTGGCAGGACGCCGCGCTGTAGATCTTGTTGCCGGCGGTGAAGTAGCCGCCGGGGGCAATGGCCACCGCGTTGCCGTTGATGGTGGCGCCGCCGTTGCCGTCGCAGGCCACGGTGGGCTGCACGAAGGCCGGGTTGTCCTTGGTGTCGCACGACGCCAGGAGCAGGCACGCCGCGCCGGCGGCCGCCACCCGGCGCGAGAGGGATCGCGGGTCGAACGTGAGGTACATCTTTCCACCACCCCGTTCAGGGGGAACCACGAATCGTGCGGTACGGCCAGGTCCCGCCTGCCGTCCGCTGAAACACACGTCGGCAACAGGCAAGCCCCGCGCCACTCGCAAGCCCGTAGCATCCCCCCTGCGAAACCGTTGCAGCGGAAGGGGATCGCGACGATCCATGGCGCGCCGGCCAGTGCAGGTGCCGAGCGGTGCCGGATGGGCGATGTCAGCAAACCCGCGCGCGCGGCAATCAGCGGGTGCGGAGGGATGTCCGAACAACGGGAACAGACGGCAGGACGGCGAAGGCCGAACATGCGTCGTCCGAAGGCGGAAGGTGGGTGGGATAGCGGATGAGGATCGCGATGGTGATGTCGATGGCGGATGGTGATTGCGATTGCGATGGGCGATGGGCGATGGGCGATAGGCGATAGGCGAGGGGCGATGGGCGACGGCGGCGGCGGCGGGCGGCGTGCGCGGCGGGCGCGGCGGGCGCGGCGGGCGTGCGGGCGTGGCGGGCGTGGCGGGCGTGGCGGGCGTGGCGGGCGTGGCGGGCGCGATATTCCCGACGAGCCATCGTGGAAGGACGGAGGGGCCGGCGTGGGTGCCCCGGCGAATGAATTCGCGGCTATGAAAACGTGATGTCGGCCTGCGCCGACGGGGCTGGCGCGGGGTTATGGTCCGTACCGCGGAGCCGGCCTTGCAGTCCGCGCAGGCGGACTTCGTGCCTTTGGAGGCGCGGTTTCAACCGCCGGCCGGAGGGTTACCGCACGCACCGATGGCGGCCCTCACACCGATCCCCTCTGCGGCTCTCTTTTCTCCTCTGCGGCTCTGCGTGAGATGCAGTTCCAACGAAAACCGGCCCCGGAGAAAATCTCCGGGGCCGGCTCAAGTGTGTGCTGCGACGCGGCTCAGCGCTGGCGCACGCGGCCGGACTGCACCAGGCGCTGGCGGGCGGTGTTGCCCGGTACCGCGATGTGCGTGGCCGGGTCGTACTCCTTGCCCACGGCCGGGCTGCCCTGCGGCACCCAGACCTGCGTGACCGTGTAGCTGTACCCCTGCGGGATGTAGCGCACGTAGTACCCGTCCGGGTGCAGCGACCAGCGGCCGGACGGCACCGCGCGGCTGCCCGGGCCCATGCCCACCGCGCCCGTCAGCACCGCCACGCGCTCCATGTCCGCGAAGCTGGCCGTGGGGTCCGCCAGCAGGTTGCGCAGGTTGGCCTCCGCCTCCACCACCGCGCGCAGCGGGCCGGGCACGCGGTTCATCATCGCGCCCATCTCGTCGCCGGGAATCAGGTCCAGCGCGCTGCGGTTCAGCATGCTGAGCTGCTGCGGCGTCAGCAGCTTGCTGGCCGTCGCCTTGTGCTCCGCGGAGAGGTCCTCGAACTTGGCGCGCGCGATGATGGCCCACAGCAGCGTCTGGATCTTGTGCTGCTCGATCTCCGGGTGGTTGACCGAGTTGCGCAGGATGGTCATCACCGCCTGCTCGGCCGGGCCCTTGGTGGGGGCGAACAGGTAGCCGTCGCCGCCGCCGGGGCCGTGCGTGCCGGCCTTGAGGCAGTAGCTCTGGGTGTGCATCTCCCAGTACCCCGGCTGCAGCACGAACCCGCCGTTGGGCGTGCGCTGGAGCTGCAGCATGTCCCGCTTCTGCTCGCGCGGGGTGAAGTTGTCCAGCGAGTCCACGGCCCACCGCGCGTCCGGCAGGCTGGTGGTGATGGGGTGGTCGCCGCCGAACAGCTGCTCGGGGGTGATGCGGCCGCCCGTGGCGCGGTTGATGGCGCCGCGCAGGCGCCCGCCGATCTGCGCCTCGGCGCTCTCGGCCAGGCCGGCGACGAGCAGCAGCGCGAGCGCGCCGGCGGAGGCAAAGCGGTGGATGCGGGATGCTGCGTACATGGAAAAGCTCCTGCGGGTGGGATCGTCGCGCCTGGGAACCGTGGCGCGCGGCAGTGGGGAGAGAATAACGGATTTTCCCCCCGCGCACCAGCGGTCCCAAGCCGCGGCCCCCGCCGGACTTGCGTCAGCCGTCAGGCGTCCATGGGCGCCAGGCGGATCACGTGGAACACCGCGCCCTGCGGGTCCATCAGCATGCTGAAGCGGCCGATGCCGGGGATGTCCGTCGGCGGCACGTGCACGGTGCCGCCCAGCTCCTTCGCCCGTTCCGCCGCGGCGTCGGTGTCCTCCACCGCGAAGTAGGGCAGCCACATCGGCGGCATCCCCTTCATCTCGTCGGTGATGCCGTACATCCCCCCGGCCTGCGCCTCGCCGTTCAGGAAGGTGGTGTACTCCATCCCCACGTCCATCGTGTCCGACGCCCAGGCGAACAGGCCCTCGTAGAAGCGGCGGGCGCCGTCCGTGTCGGTGGTGGCCAGCTCGTTCCAGCACAGGCTGCCGGGCTCGTCGCGCACGCCCACGCCGTGGTGCGCGCGCGCCTCCCACAGCGAGAAGGCGGCGCCCGCCGGGTCGGAGACCACCGCCATCCGCCCGTACTGCATCACGTCGAACGGCTCCGCCAGCACGGTGCCGCCCAGCTCGCGCGCCCGCGCGGCGGCGCCGTCCGCGCTGTCCACGCTCACGTACGACATCCAGTGGCTGGGGATGCCCGCCTGCCGCTGGTCCGCCATCATCGAGTACAGCGCCCCCACGTCGCGCCCGTCCTTCTGCAGCATGACGTACAGGTCGTCGTCCTCCGGGCCGATCTTGTCGTGGCGCGCCGTCCAGCCGAACAGCGCCGTGTAGAAGCGCTCGGCGGCGTCGCGGTCGTGGGCCGCCAGCTCGATCCAGCAGAAGCTGCCGGGGGCGTGCCGCATGGGGGTGGGCGTCTCGGCCTGCGGGGTCGTCGTCGTCATCGGGACCGGTCCGGGCAGCGGGGGACGAGGGAAGCGCGGGACAGGCAAGCTAATGCGTCCGTTCCCCGCGTCCAGTGCGCCCGTAACCGATTGCGGAGCCGGGAGATGCGCATCGCCCGCGTCCAATCCGTGCGCCCGCTGGCGGATTCGGGTTCGCGATTTTCCGCGCGCGCCGCCATCGTGTAGACGCAGAGTGCATCCCCCGACCCGATCCGCCGCGCGAGGGTATACGCCGTCCATGTCCGCCCATCATCCGTTCCCCGGCCGCGCCCCGTGGCGTCCGTGACCGACCTGGCCGCCGCGCCGCCCCTCGACCCCGCCGCCGGCGACCCGCTGGACGCGGCCCGCGAGGCGCTGCACCGCTACTGGGGCTATCCCGACTTCCGCCCGGGGCAGGACCAGGCGGTGCGCAACGTCCTGTCCGGCGGCGACTCGCTGACCATCATGCCCACGGGCGGCGGCAAGAGCCTGTGCTACCAGGTGCCCGCGATGCTGCTGCCGGGCGCCACGCTGGTGGTGTCGCCCCTCATCTCCCTGATGAAGGACCAGGTGGACGCGCTGGAGCGCGCGGGCGTGCCGGCCACGTTCATCAACTCCACCCTGGGCGCGGGCGAGCAGGCGGCGCGCATGGAGTCCGCCCAGCGCGGCGAGGTCAAGCTGCTGTACGTGGCGCCGGAGCGCTTCGAGGCGGAGGGCTTCCGCCGCCGCGTGGCGGGGCTGAACGTGTCGCTGCTGGCGGTGGACGAGGCGCACTGCGTGTCCGAGTGGGGCCACGACTTTCGCCCGTCGTACCTGCGATTGGGCCCGGTGCGCGAGCTGCTGGGCGGCCCGCCCGTCGCGGCGCTGACCGCCACGGCCACGCCGGAGGTGCGCCGCGACATCGTGCGCCAGCTGGGCCTGCGCGACCCGGCGGTGCTGGTGACCGGCTTCGACCGGCGCAACCTGGTGTGGCACGTCCTCCGGGCCAAGAACGACAGCGAGAAGGACCGCCTGCTCATCAAGCTGCTGCGCGGGCGCGAGGGGTCGTCCATCGTCTACGCCAGCACCCGCAAGAGCGTGGACGCGCTGACCATGCTGCTGAACGGCGTGGGCATCACCACGGTGGGGTACCACGCGGGCCTGGGCGACCGCGACCGCAAGCGCGTCCAGGACGAGTTCATGCGCGGGCAGACGCGCGTGGTCGTCGCCACCAACGCGTTCGGCATGGGCATCGACAAGCCGGACGTGCGCATCGTCGTCCACTACAACCTGCCGGGCAACCTGGAGGCGTACTACCAGGAGGCGGGCCGCGCGGGCCGCGACGGCGCGCAGTCCGACTGCGTGCTGCTGCACGCGCACCGCGACCGCTTCATCCAGGAGTTCTTCATCGACCAGTCCTATCCCCCCCGCAGGGCGGTGGAGGGGGTGATGGAGGAGCTGCGGCGCGGCGCGGACGAGCGCGGGCTGTACGCGCGCTCCCTGGACGCGCTGGCGGATGCCGTCCGCGGGCTCAAGGGCGACCGCCAGGCGGGGTCCGCGCTGCGCGTGCTGGAGAAGGCCGGCCTGGTGCGTCCCACGTACGGGGGCGGCGGCACCACCGTGCGCCTGCGGCTGCTGGCGCGCCCGGACCGCATCTCGCGCGAGCTGGCGGGGCGCACGGGCGAGCTGGAGTTCCTGCGCGGGGTGTGGCGCGCGGGCGGCGGCGAGGCGCTGTACCGCGGCGTGGAGCTGGAGTGGCGGGTGCTGGAGCGCGCCGCGGGCGGCCACGCGGAGGCGGCGCTGGACGCGCTGATGGACGGGGGTTTCCTGGAGTGGCAGGCGCTCCGCGGCGAGGGCGTGTGGGTGCTGGACCGCGACACGCCCATCCCCCGGCTGCCGGTGGACTGGCGGGGCCAGGACGCACGCCGCGCGCGCGACCTGGACAAGCTGCAGCAGATGCAGAACTACGCGTACACGGACGGGTGCCGGCGCGGCTTCGTGCTGCGCTACTTCGGCGATCCGGCGGCCATGCGCGAGTGCGGCGCCTGCGACAACTGCCTGGCCGCGGGCGGCGCGCCCTTCCAGCCCCTCGCGAAGACGGAGGCCTCCGAGGACGGCGGCCGCCGCGAGCGCAAGCCGCGCGTGCGCGACCTGCGCGGCCGCCTGCGCGCGGCGCGGACGGAGATCTCGCGCCGCGCGGGCGTGCCCGCGTACTTCGTGTTCAGCGACGCGGTGATGGACCGCATCGTGGAGGCGCGCCCCACCACCCCGGAGGACCTGCTGGCCGTCCCCGGCGTGACCCCGCAGACGGTGGAGCGCTTCGGCGGCGCGCTGCTGGACGTGCTGCGCGACGAGGCCATCCCCACCACCCGAGGCGCGCGCGGCTCCCGCGCGGAGCCGGAGGCGCCCACGCCCGAGCAGGGCCGCCTGTACGGCCGCCTGCGCGAGCTGCGCGGCCGGCTGGCCCGCGAGGCGTCGCTCCCCGCCTACTGCGTCTTCGGGGACAGAACGCTGGTGGAGATGGCGCGCCGCCACCCGCGCACGGAGCAGGAGCTGCTGGCCGTCTCCGGCGTGGGCCCGGCCAAGCTGGAGAAGTACGGCGAGGCCTTCCTGGCCGTCCTCCGCGACGGGTGAGCACGGGGCCCCCGTGCCCGCCGCGGCACTGGGGGGTACCTGGAGGGCGTACTCGAGGGGTGGGACGGCCGCGCCGCCTGCCTGGCGCGGCCGCCCCGGGAGAAGCGAGGACGAGCGGCTCAGAGCTCGAGGGCGATCAGGGAGCGGTTGTCGCCGTACCAGCAGCACGAGCCGACGCCGGCCTGCACCTTCCACTGCACGGAGACCCGGCGCGTGCCGGCGGCCAGGTCGCCCATCCACACCAGCGAGACGTCGCGGAGCTGCCAGCCGTTGTTGTGGAACTCGTGCAGGCAGAACGCCACTTGGCTGCCGTCCACCAGCATGCGGAAGTGGATCTGGCCGTTGCCGGCCCCGGTCAGCTGCACGCCCCCCGCCTTGAACAGCAGCAGCGCCGCGCCGGCGTGCACCGGCAGGTCGGCCTGCATGTCGGGCATGTCCGTCCAGTCGCTGACCCCCTTGTCGATCTTGTTGCTGGCCACGCGCTGCACCCGCGCGTTCTGCGACTTGAGCTTGCCGTTCACCTCCAGCTTGTCCCAGACGGACACCCGGCGCGTGGACCCGTCGCCGGACTTGTTGCCCACGATCATCAGCGTCTTGAAGGCGCTCGTGTCGTTGCTGATCTCCGCCTGGTTCTGCACCGGGTCCGGGAAGCCCGACCACCCGCTGGTGAAGCGGATGGGGTTGGTGTCGGTCAGGATGCGCACGCCTCCGTGCACGTGCAGCCGGTCCGCGGGGGCGTTGACGCCGATGCCCACGCCGCCGGCCGGCATGAGCGCGATGTGGTCGTCGCCGTCGTTGGCGATGCCCAGCTCCAGCGTGCAGCTCTCGCCCGCGCGCGCGTAGTAGCGCATCCAGGCGCTGTCGCCTCCGCCGCCGCCGGGATCCTTCGGGAACATGATGCCCGCGGTCTCCGCGTTGCCGGCGGCGGGCATGATGGCGCCGGCCACCTCCAGCCGGGCGCGCGGCGCGGTGGTGCCGATGCCCAGGCTGCCGGCGGTGTTCAGCACCATCAGCGCGGCGCCGTTGGGGCCGGGGTTGAAGGTGTCGTTGTGGTGCGCGCCGCCGCGGAACCAGGCGAAGTGCGCGTCGCTGCGGAAGTACTGCGTGGAGCCCTGGATGCCGATGCCGTAGCCGGTGCGCCACAGGTTCACGTGCTGCCCGCCGCGCTCGCCGAAGGAGAGCGCGCCGCCCACGGCCGCGTCGCCCGTGGTGGCCAGGGTGCCGTTCACCTCCAGCCGGTCCCACACGCCCACCCGCCGGCCCTGCCCGGCGGAGGCGTTGCCCACGATCATCAGCGCCTTGTAGGTGCCGGTGTCGTTGCTGATCTCCGCCCGGGCGCTGTTCCCGTCCGCGAAGTTGCTCCAGCCCCCGGTGATGCGCAGGGGGTTGGCGTCGCCCAGGAGACGCGCGGAGCCGTTCACGTGCAGCCGGTCCTGCGGGTCCGTGACGGCGATGCCCACGTTTCCGGTCGCCCGGCGCAGCGTGATGCCCTGGCCCCACTGCCAGGCGCCGTCCGCCGCGTCGGTGGTCACCTGGAAGAAGTCGGCGCCGTACTGCCCCGACCGCGTGTGCAGCAGGAACCGCCTGCCGGGCGCGGCGCCCATGACCACGTCGCCGGCGGTGGGGGCGCCGCCCACGGCCGCGGCGCCCCCCACGAAGAGCGAGCCGCCGAGCGCCGTGTCGCTCGTGACCGCGAGCGTGCCGTTCACCTCCAGCCGGTCCCACACGGACACGCGCCGCGGGCCGCCCGCGGACTTGTTGCCCACCAGCATCAGCGTCTTGTAGCTGCCCGTATCGTTGGCGATCTCCGCCTGGTTGGGCGCCTGGTCGGGGAAGCCGCTCCACCCGCTGGTGAAGCGGACCGGGTTGGAGTCCGACAGGATGCGCAGGGCGCCGTGCACGTGCAGCCGGTCCTGCGGCGCCTCCGTGCCCACGCCCACGCTGCCGCCGCGCGGGTTCAGCGCCAGTGTGGGCTTGCCCTGCGACTGGATCCACGAGTATGGGCCGGCGTAGCCCAGGTGCAGGCGGGCACTGGCGTCGCCGTCGGTGCCCAGGACGACGGCACCGTGGTCCGCCGCGGTGCCGTCCTCCTGCTTCTTGAACACGCGCAGGCCGGCGCCCTTGTTGGCCAGGCCCACGCTCAGGTCCCCGCGCACGGCCAGCGGCCCGGCGACGGCGTCGCCGCCCGCGCGGTCCAGCTTGTCCGTGGCCAGGCGCTGGATCTCCTGCCCCATGGCGTTCCAGTCGGCGGAGCGGATCAGGTCGCCGGGGCCCTTGTCGATGTGCGTGAATGGCATCTCTGTCACCCTGTGTGATGCGGAAACGAAGCGGGGGGACGCCGGCGCGCGGAAGTCCGCGCCGCGGGTCCCCCGCGGATGCGGTCGTACGGATAGCTCGCGGGCGCGGCGGGCGGTCCGCGGGCGCGCGGGGAAAGGGTCATGGCCGGGGTGATGGCGAGGGTAAACGGAGGCGGCCGCGCGTTTCCTGCTCGCGCGGCCGCCTGGCGGGACGTCCGGGAGACTGCTTGCGGGCGATGCGGGGACCTAGCCCAGGCCGGCGGGCACGTCCACGGGCGCGTCGGAAAAGGTGCCGGGCCCGCGCACGTGGCGGATGGTGGCCAGGCTGGCGGGCTCCTCGCGGGCCAGCACGAGCTGTCCGCCCACGCGAAAGGCCAGCCGTGCGTGCGCGCCGGCCTCGAAGGCGTCGGGCGTGCCCTCCGCCAGCTCCAGCCGCGTCAGGTGGTGCGCGGTGGAGACGGACCTGCGCGACGCGTAGTCGCGGCGGGCGGCGGCCAGCAGGTCGTCCTGGTAGGCCAGCAGCACGCCGGCCGCCAGCGACGACCAGCGCTCCACCCCGCCCGCGTCCGCGTCGTACACGTCCAGCAGCAGCGCCTGCTGGAACTCGCGCACCGCGAACACCCCCGCGAAGGCGTACTCCAGCACCACCGGCAGCGGCGCGCCGCGCTTCAAGGCGCGGTACGCCTGCACCAGCGGGACGACGGGGTGCAGCGGCGCCAGCGCGTCCAGCACCGGCGCCGCGGTGGACCAGTAGCCCGACGCCGTCTTCTCCCCCTGCGGCGGCAGCTTCAGGTCGCCGAAGAGCGCGGCGGAGAGGTCCGCCGGGCTGTCCAGGCTGAAGGCGCGGCCCACGCGCGCCTGCACCTGCACCGCCAGCCGCTCCGCGTACGCGTCCGCCTTCGCCTTCGCGGGTGGGAGGAAGGCGACGGACGGCGCGGCGGGGTCCACGGTGAAGTCGTGGCCCTCCAGCAGCAGCTCGGACGTCTCCGCCACCGTGCCCTCGGCCAGCACCAGGCGCCCGCGCGCGCTGCCCTCCAGCGGCGCGTGCGCCAGGGGCAGCGGCGCGGCAACGGCGGGGTCCCACGCCAGCCGCTCGGCCACCGGGCGCGGGCGGGGCTCGCCGGCGCCGGGCTCGCGGCCGGGCGCGCGCACCTCGAAGCGCCCCGGCGAGAGCACCAGCAGCGGCAGCCCGCCGGCGTCCGGCTCCGGCGCGGGCCCCACGGCCACGCGCCGCTCCGGCTCCGGCAGCACCGCGCCGAGCTGCTCGCGCAGGGCGGCGGCGGCCGCGTCGATCAGCGGCTGGATCATGGCCCGCTCAGTCCGCGGCCAGCGTCTCGGGGCGGGGCAGGTCCGGCGCGGGGGCGTCCGCATCCCCCGCGTTCCCCAGCCCGTCGTCGTCCAGCGCGCGCAGCTCCTCTTCCAGCACCTGGATGGCGCCGCTGATGCGCAGCAGCGTGTCGCGCAGCTCCGCCTGCCGGCCGCGCAGCTCCTCCATCATCTTCTCGCCCTGCTCGAACTCGGAACGGAGCGCGTCCACGCGCGCCTGCAGCTTGTCTTTCATCGTACTCACGCAGGTGAATGGGGGTGATGCGGCCCGCTCATGCGGCGCCGCCCTCCAGCGCGGCGATGCGCGCGCGCGCCGCCGCCAGCTCCGCCTCCATGCCGGTGCGCAGCTCCTTGACCGCCTCCACCAGCAGCGGGACGATGCCCAGGTAGTTCAGGTAGTAGCGGTCCTGCGCGGGGTCGTGGCTCACCAGCTCCGGGCACACCTCGCGCACCTGCTGCGCGACGAAGCCGATGTGGTCCTTCTGGTGCTCCGCCGACGGGCCGCCGTCCTCCGGCCGCAGGTCGTAGCGCAGCCCCTCCAGCCGCAGCACGGAGCCCAGCGCGCCGGTGAGCTTGCGGAAGTTGCGCTTGAAGCGGGCGTCGGAGTTGTTCACGAAGGTGCCGTTCACCTCGAAGCGGTCCCAGACGGAGACGCGCCGGCCCATCCCCGCGGACTGGTTGCCCACGAGCATCAGCGTCTTGTGCCCGGTGGTGTCGTTGCAGATCTCCGCCTGGTGCTTGACCGGGTCCGGGAAGCCGCTCCAGGTGCTGGTGAAGCGGAGGGGGTTGGTGTCGCCCAGGATGCGCACGGTGCCGTTGACGTGCAGCCGGTCCTGCGGGTCGACGTTGGAGATGCCCACGTTGCCGGTGGCCCGGCGGAAGGTGAGGCCCTGGTGCCACTGCCAGTTGCCCGCGCCGTCGTCGGTGGTCAGCTGCAGGAAGTCGCCGCCCCCGTTGGTGCGCGTGTGGAGGATGAAGCGCTTGCCCACGCCGTTCCCCATCACGGTGTCCGCCAGCGACTCCACCGTGCCGTTGACCTGCGCGCCGTTGGCGACCAGCATGCCGTTGACCTCCAGCCGGTCCCAGACGGACACGCGCCGGCCCATCCCCGCGGACGAGTTGCCCAGGATCATCAGCGTCTTGTAGCCGTCGACGTCGTTGCTGATCTCCGCCTGGCGCGCGTTCCCGTTCACGAACCCGGTGTGGCCGTCGCCGCCGATCTGGATGGGGCTGGCGTTGCTGCCGATGCGCACCCGGCCGGCCACGTCCAGCCGGTCCTGCGGTGCCGCGGTGCCGATCCCCACGCTGCCGGCGGCGTTCACCACCATCCGCGCCGTCTCCGCCCCGGCGGTGGCGCCCGGCGAGAAGACGATGTCGCCGTGCTCGCGCAGCTCCAGCTTGTTCTCCGAGCGGCGGAAGAGGATGCGGTGGTTGTCGTCCGCGCTGCGGATCTGGCCGTTGTCCGCGAACATCAGCTCCTGGCCGGCGTCCACGCGGATGGCGCCGCCGGCCACGTGCAGCCGCGCCGCCGGCGTGGCGGTGCCCACGCCCAGCGCGCCGTCCGCGCGCAGCACCATCAGCGCGGCGCCGTTGGGGCCGGGGTTGAAGGTGTCGTTGTGGTGCGCGCCGCCGCGGAACCAGGCGAAGTGCGCGTCGCTGCGGTAGTACTGCGTGGAGCCCTGGATGCCGATGCCGTAGCCGGTGCGCCACAGGTTCACGTGCTGCCCGCCGCGCTCGCCGAAGGAGAGCGCGCCCCCGACGGTGGCGTTGGCCCCCAGGCTGGCGTCGCCGGTGGCGGACAGCGGGCCGGTGACCGCCGCGCCGCCGCCCGCCGTCAGCCGCCCGCCCACCGTGGCCGCGCCGGCGGTGGAGAAAGCGCCGCCGACGCCGGCATCGCCCGTGACGGCCAGGGTGCCGTTCACCTCCAGCCGGTCCCACACGGAGACGCGCCGCGGACCGCCCGCGGACCGGTTGCCCACCAGCATCAGCGTCTTGTACGTCCCCGTGTCGTTGGCGATCTCCGCCTGGTTGGGCGCCGCGTCCGGAAAGCCGCTCCAGCCGCTGGTGAAGCGCACCGGGTTGGAGTCGGAGAGGATGCGTAGCGCCCCGTGCACGTGAAGCCGGTCCTGCGGCGCCTCCGTGCCCACGCCCACGCTGCCGCCGCGCGGGTTGAGCGCCAGGGTGGGCTTGCCCTGGGACTGGATCCACGAGTACGGACCGGCGTAGCCCAGGTGCAGGCGGGCGCTGGCGTCGCCGTCGGTGCCCAGCACCACGGCGCCGTGGTCCGCCGCGGTGCCGTCCTCCTGCTTCTTGAAGATGCGCAGCCCGGCGCCCTTGTTCGCCGCGCCCACGGTGAAGTCGCCGCGGACGCCCAGGGAGCCGTTGATGGTGTCGCCGCCGGCGCGGTCCACCTTGTCGCCGCCCAGGCGGGCCACCTCCATCCCCACCGCGTTCCAGTCGGCGGAGCGGATCAGCTCGCCGGGGGTCTTTTCCAGGTACGTGAATGCCATGTGTGCAGCGCGCGGCTAGAAGGTGATCTCCCACACCAGCGTGAGCTTGAACTGCTCGGACTTGCTGATCGGCGCAAAGGTGACGCGGTTGTACATCACCCCGTCCTCGGTGAAGAGGCCGGCCTCCTGCAGCACCCCGTTCATCTCCTTCTCCGCCAGCTCGCCGGTCAGGCGCAGCACCGTGCGCGTCTCGTTCGGCTGGCGCGGCACCTGCTCGATGCTGCGCACCGGCGTCATGCCGATGGGCTCGTTCAGCGTGGTGCCGCCGGCCTTCAGCTTCTCGCCGTTGCGGCCCAGCCCGATCTGGCTGACGCGGGCGATGGGCGTGGCGGCCATGTCGCGGTTGAAGAGCTGCGCCACCAGCGCGCGGCCCTGCGGCGTGATCTCGTTGCTCGCCGTCTGCTCGCGCGCCACGCGGCCGTCGGGCGCGTGCAGCCGCAGGGTCAGCCGGCCGGTGATGTCCTGGCGCTCGTGCAGGCTCATGGGCGGGTCTTCCTCTCAGGCAAAGGTGTTCAGGCTGTCGAAGGTGGTGTAGTCGAACACGCCGTTCACGACCAGCGCGTCCTGCTGGCCCTGGTCTTCCGCGGCGGTCTGGCGGCTGAAGAAGCGGTAGTCGTCCGCGGCGTCGTGCGCCTCCGCCAGCAGGCGGCCGGACACCTTCAGCCGCAGCGCCTCGTCCACGTCGTGCGTCTCCGCGAACACCTCGCGGTAGGCCACCAGCGCCTGCACGCCCGCCGCCTTGACGCGGTTGACCAGCGGCAGGATCTGCTGCCGGGGGTGGTCCTCGGCGTCGAACTTGTCCGTGAAGCCGGGGATGTTCCACGGGATCACGACCTTGAAGACGCCGGGCGTGTGGCGGTAGGAGAAGACCTCCACCTTCGCGATCGGCCCCTCCGGCGCCAGCGCGGCGCCGTCGAAGGTGGCCCCCACCGGCATGTCGAAGCGGCCCACCGGCACCCCGCGCTCCGCGCCCGCCTCCGCGCCGAAGACCACCACGTCCGCGTCCAGCTTCCAGCGGCTGGTGCCGCGCGGCAGCTCCGGCACCGTCCCCAGCAGCGCCTTGGGGGGCGCGACGCCGTTCAGCAGCACGCCGCCGCCCTCCAGCAGCAGCTCGTCGCCGGCGCGCAGGCGGCCGGGGTAGAGCACCGCGTGGTCCGTGCGCTCGTCGCGCAGGCGCAGGTTGGCCAGCTCGATCCCGTCCTGGTCCAGCACCGTGACCTGCACCCGCGGGGCGGAGGCCCCGGGGTTGTCGCTGGTGATGGCGAACACGTCCCAGAAGCCCACCTGCCCCTCGAAGAAGGCCTTCTGGCGCGGGTCGAACTCCTGCACCTGGATCAGCGCGCGCGCCGCCTCCACCTCCGGCCCGTCGCCCACGATGCCCAGGTTGGCGGCCACGATGTCCAGGATGCCGCGCGGGGTGCTGGCGCCGCGCCGCAGCACCTGGATCAGCCCCAGCAGCCGCTCGCGGTACGGCTTGTAGCTGCGCTCGATGCTGCGCGGGAACGCCGCCTCCAGCAGCACGCGGTTGAGCCAGGCCGTCTGCCCGCGGAAGCGGCGTCGGAGCGCGGGCAGCTCCTCCGCCAGCTCGGGAAAGCGCTCCGGCGCGGCCAGCCCCGGGTCGTCCAGCAGCCGGTTGAGCTCCGCCACCAGCGCCTCGCGCACCGCGCGCACGGGTCCCGCGGCGGGGGCGCCGCGCGGCAGCGCCAGCAGCGGAATGCCGCGCGGGCGCAGCCCCCAGGGTCGGGCGGCGGGGTCCCACGCCCACGCCGTCTCCAGCAGCAGGCGGTTCAGCCGGCGCAGGTCGTCGCCGGCGGGCACGGGGGCCGGGTCCGCACCCGCCAGGTCCGCCGCCAGCGCCCCGCGCCGCGCGTCCGGCAGCGCCCGCTCCGCCTCCGTGGGGTCGGGCGCCGCCAGCCGCCCGCGCAGGAACGCGCCGAAGATGCCGGCCCGCAGCGCCCGCGCGGCCTCCGGCAGGGCGCGCTCCTCCCACCAGGGCCAGAGCGCGCGGTACAGGCCGGGGTCCGGCAGCACGCGGTCGTTCAGGTCGCGCCGCAGCGCGGCGGCCAGGCGCGGGTCCACCTCCGCCCCGCCGCGGTGCCGGCCCAGCAGCGCGCGCGTCTCCTCCGCCAGCCGGGGGACGATGTACGACGCGACGGGCGAGCGCTCCAGCAGCAGCTCCATCACCAGCCCGGCGCGCACCTCGGCGTCGGTGATGCGCGTGCGCTCCACGCGGAAGGCCAGCACCAGCTCCCAGGTGCGCCTGGCGAACCGGCGCCGCAGGTAGGGCCGCAGCGGGTGCGACGAGTCCGGCTCCGCCAGCGCCGCCGCCAGCCGCCGCGCGTCGATGGAGCGGGGGGTAAAGGCGGGGCTGACCTTGACCAGGTGGCTGGTGCCGCCCAGCACCTCCAGGTACAGCGACAGGATCTTGTCCAGGTCGCCGCGCTTCTCCAGCGGCGCCGTGTATCCCCCGGCGGCCTCGTTCTCCGCCGTCTCCACGTGGTGCGACCGCAGCACCTCGTACAGGTCGCCCTCGGCGCGCTCCAGGCCGCGGCCGAACGCGTCCACCACGTCCAGCAGCAGCGGCCCCGCCTGTTCGGGGTCGAAGAAGTGGGGGAGGCGGAGCAGGATGCCGCGTCCCTTGCCGGTCAGCGCGTCCATGGCGGGGCCTTATCCCTGGATGAGCAGGGAGTCGCGCACCACCGCCTTTTCCCACGCCGCCACGTCCACCGCGCCGCCCCGGATGCGCGGCTCCAGCGCCGGCGCGGGGGTGAACGCCGCGCCCAGCACCCGGTCGTGCCCGCGCGACAGCTCCTCCACGCGCGCCAGGTCCACGTTCTCCTCCGGCTCCAGCCCGTCCACGTAGTCCGCCACGGACTGGCGCACCTGCTTCCGGATCTCGCGCTTGTCCGCGTCCGTCGCCGTCAGCGGCAGGCTGAGGGCGATGGTGCCCGCCAGCTCCAGCTCGCGCGTGTAGACGAACACGGTGCGCGCCGTGGCCTGCTCCACGAAGCCGGGCTCCAGCCAGGGCGCGTCGCTCAGCAGTGCCCCGTCGAAGGTCAGCGCGCGCAGCCGCACGCGGGTCTCGAACGCCCCCCCTTTCAGCGCCGGCAGGACCTTCGCGGCCAGCGCGGCCGGCCTGGCCGCGGCGGCGATGGCCTCCTCCACCTTTGCCCGCAGCGCGGCCACCGCGGCGGGCACCGCCCGGGACGCGGCGTCGGCGGCGCGCCCGGCGGCGCCCTGCACGTCCTCCGCGTCGCGCCGGATGGTCTCGAAGCTGGCCCGCGCGGTGTCGGCCCTGGCCTGGGCCTGCCTGTACGCGTCGCCGGCGGGGTCGCCGGCGGCCTTGCCCAGCGCCGTGGTGGCGTCCGCCAGCTCCCGCGAAGCCTTCGTCACGGCGTCCGTCTCCGCCTGGATGCGCGCGGCGATCACGCGGTCCACCGCGTCGCGCAGCACGCGCTCCAGCTCCGCGGCGGGAAAGTCCGCCAGCGCTGCCGCGCCCGCCTCCGCCACCGCCGGCCCCAGCGCCGCCCCCAGGTCCGCCGCGATGCGGGTCTCGGGCGCGTCGGCGCCCAGGGTGGCGCGGATGGCCGCCTCCACCCGCGCCAGCACCTCCACCTCGATCACGGGACGCGCCGCCACGGCCGCCGGCTTCTCCGCCGCGCCGCCGTCCTCGCCGTCCGCGGCGGGCGGGGCGGGGAGCAGCGAGGCGAAGTAGGCGCGCACCGCCGTCACGACGGCGTCGCGCAGGGCGTCGCCCTCCGCGCCGGGGCGCGGGTCCGCCATGCGGGCGCGCAACGCGGGCTCCGCCGCCCGGCGCAGGGCGCGGCCGAACGCCGCCAGCACCTTCGCCACGTCCGTCCGCGCCTGCTCGTCCAGCGCCAGGCCCAGCGCATTGCCGCCGCTCCTGGCCGCCGCCAGCACGTCCGTCAGCGGCTTGAGTGCGGCCGCGAGCCCCGCCTCCGCGTCCTTGCCGGCGTCCACGACCGCGTCCGCGGCGGCCTTGAGCGCGGCCTCCTGCGCGGCGGCGGTGGGGATGGCCAGCGCCACCTGCACCTGCACGTCCAGCGGCTTGGGCTCCGCCGCGGCGCGCACCAGGTCCGCGGAGAAGCGCTCCTCCAGCCGCGCCGGCACCTGCTTCATCTCCGGCGTCCACACCTCGCGCGGCAGGCGCAGCGGCGCGTCGTTGACCACGGCCAGCACCGTGTCGCCCAGCCGCACCGGCTCCCAGAGCGCGGCGCTGCCGGTGCGCAGCAGCTCGCCACCCCGCCCGGTGCGCGTGGCGCGGACGGTCACGCGCGCCTGCGCCTGGCCCGCGGGCAGCAGCACGTCCTCCTCCTTCTGCGCCTGCCCCTCCGCGGGCACGGGGCCCACCACCTCGAACAGCAGCGGCTCGGCGCCCCCCGCGTCCGGCCGCGTGGTGGTGAGCAGCGTGCCGCGGGGGATGGGGAGGTTCGCATCCACCGCCCGTGCACGCGTCAGCGTGACGGCGCCGGTGGCCTCCTGCAGCCCCTCGCGGAAGGTGACCACGCGGAAGTCCGCCAGGTCCGTGACGCCCTTGACGTTCAGCACCTCGCGGGTGAGCTGCGAGAAGAGCAGGGGGTTGCCCATGCGCAGGCGGTCCATGAAGTCGATCACCCGGTCGCGCACGTTGCGCTCGAGCACGGGCACCTGGTCGCGCGTGACCGCCGGGTCCGCCGTGATGCGCAGCGTGACCTGCGTGTTGATGGCCACGGCGGGCATCAGCCGCACGTACACGCCGGCGGCGCGCACCTCGTTCACGCGGTCGCGCAGGCGGTCGTAGTTGTCGGAGCGCAGGCCGTCCACGAAGACGTCCACCTCGCCGCGGCCGCGGGCGGGCGGGGCGTCCGGCGCGGGGTCGCCCAGCGTGGTGGCGGGAAAGCTCTCGCGCACGCGCACCCCGCGGACGTAGGGCAGGGCCAGCAGCGCGTTCTCGATGGCGGTGGCGCTCGCGCGGCCGGAGGCGAGCAGCGCCTTCTTGGCGCGGTCGCGCAGCTCCTCGTCCGTCTCGCGGCCGCGGCCCAGGAAGCGGATGGGCCGCTTGTTGTGCACCGTCTTGATGCCCGGCACCGGCCGCGGCATGACCACCACCGTCTCGCTCTCGGTGAACAGGTCGGCGCCGCGCTCCTCCGCCTGCACCTTGACGTCCACCGCCGTGTCGCCCGCGCGCAGGCGGCCCTCCTCGCGGGTCAGGTACGCCTTCTTGACCGGCTTCTTCTCGGGGTTCTCCTCCGTGGTCACCAGCGTGCCCACGGGGATGGTGATCTCCTGCGTGGCGCCCGGGTCGCGCTCGAAGGTCACCTCGCCGGTGGCGAAGTCCGGCTCGTTGCGGGTGATGCCCAGCACGGCCACCACGCGGTCCAGGTTGGGCCCGGTGGCGGTGTCCACGAAGCCGGACTGGTAGACCAGGTCCATCTGCTCGTAGAGCAGCGCCATCTCCACCGAGACGCTCTCGAAGAGCGAGCGGACGACGCTGCCCTCCTCGAAGTCGGTCAGCTCGGCGGTGCGGCGGCGCAGGTCCGCCGCCATGGACTCGTACAGGTCGCGGAAGGGGCGCTTCTCGAAGGCCATGGCCGGTCAGCCCCCCAGCGCGGGCGTCAGGGTCACCGTAAGCGGCGCTTCGC
Source organism: Longimicrobium sp. (assembly GCA_035715345.1). Lineage (GTDB taxonomy): Bacteria > Gemmatimonadota > Gemmatimonadetes > Longimicrobiales > Longimicrobiaceae > Longimicrobium. The sequence goes on along the minus strand of DASTLD010000480.1, from coordinate 14,380 downwards.
CGCCCGCGGGCACGACGGTCACGTGCATGCGCAGCGCGTTGCGCAGCGGCGAGTTGCGCGGCGACGTCTCGAACAGCACCTGGTCCACGGCGGTGACGCGCGGGTCGCGGCCCAGCGCCTCGCGCACGTAGAACTCCGCCAGGGCGCGGGTGCGGCGCGTGTCCGGCTCGCCGGCCAGCAGGTACAGGCGGCTGCCGTAGGCGGGGTGGCCCAGGCCGGACAGCGCGCCCACGCGGGTGTACAGGCGGTTGAGGATGGCCTGCGCCAGGTTGTCGCGCCCGGATGCGCGCAGCAGGTCGCCGCGCGCGGCGCGCAGGTCCACGGCCTCGCGGTCGCTGGTCAGCGCGTTGGTGGCGCGGCGGGTCAGGGCCAGGTCGCTCAGGAATGGGTCCGGCATGCGGTTCCGTATGGCGAAGGTCGTCGCGGGCCTCAGGTGCCCTTGACCTGCACGTTGGTGGTGATGAACTGGCCCTTCCCCTTGTACTCCGCGTTGGCGTCGGGCACGGGCGGCCCGGGCGGCGCGGGCTGCTGCGCCGGCGCGGTCACCTGGAGCTTCGCGTCGAAGGTGCTGCCCTTGAGCAGCACCGCCTTGCCGCCGCACTTCGTCTTCTTCGCCTTCTGGTCGCCGCCCAGCGCGGCGATGGTCAGGATGCCCACGCCGGGGATGGGGTGGCTGGGCGTCATGTAGACCACGCCCGGCACGACCACGTTCTTCTCGTCGCCGTCCACGCACACCGGCTTCTTGCCGATGCCGGCGCGCCCCGTCCCCGCCAGCGTCCCCGGCACCGGGACGATCACCGCCGGCGAGAACGCGGGGATGAACATCACCATGTCGCCGGTCATCAGGATGGAGTCGGCCATGTCGGAGTGCGTGAGTGCGTGAGTGCGAAAGGCCCGAGTGCCTAGTTCCTAGTGCCTAGTGCATGGTTGCAGCGCCGGCTCTCACCGTGACGCGCCACTTGTCATCCTGAGGGAGGCGCCTTGCGGCGCTTGCCTTTTCGCCGGCCTGTGGCGCCGACCGAAGGATCTTGCCCGCCCGGCGCAGGGCCCGGCTCCGCTCTCCGGCCCCACCCCCGCGCCACGCACACGAGATCCTTCGGTCGCGCCGAAACCCCGTTCCTGCACCGCCTTCCGCGCCGCGCTCCCCCAGGATGACAACGGTGGTGGCGCCCCGCGCCGATGGCGGCCCTGCAGTCGGCGCAGGCCGACTTCGTGTTTTCTCAGCCGCGAATTCATTCGCCGGGCGCCCCTGCGCCGGGCTCTCCCATCCCACACCGCCGCCCGCCCGCCTGTCGGCGAAGGCCGACATCACGTTTTCGTTGCCGCGAATTCATTCGCCCGGGGCTCATGCGCAGGCCCGTGCCTCCAGCGAGTACGTCCGCACCCCATCGCCCCGCATCCCCATCCTCAGTTCAGATCGATCGTGGCGCCCTTGAGCGTCAGGCCGGCGCTGGCCTCGACCTTGGCGGTCGTGCTGGCCTTCACCTCCGCCTCCTGCGCCTCGATGCTCAGCTTGCCGCTCGGCGCCCCGATCTTGATGGTGCTCCCCGACTTGATCTCCAGCTCCTTGGCATCGATCAGCACCTTGCCCTTGCTGGCCAGCAGCGACAGGTCCTTGTCGCTGGTCAGGGTGATGCTCTCGCCCTTGAAGTCGATCACCAGGCTGAACTTCTCGTTCTTGAAGGAGATGGCCTCGTCGTCCACCGTCAGCACGTTCTCCTTGCTCTTGCTGGTGATGACCACCTTCGAATCCTTGTCGATCTTGATGCTGCCCCCCTCCCTGGGCTTGTGCATCACCAGGAACTCGTCCTTGAGGTTGGCCGGCGGCCGGTCCTCGTCGTTGTAGAGCCGCGCGGTCACCACCGGCTGGTTCACGTCGCCGCCCACGAACTGCACCAGCACCAGGTCTCCCACGTTGGGGATGGCCGCCATCCCGATGTACGGCACCGCGATGGGCACCTGGCGCAGCTCCAGCTTCTGCCCGTCCGGCAGCACCTTGTGGCGGAGCTGCACGGAGCACTGGTAGTTGTCCTTGTCCCCCTCGTCCGCGTGGGGAAACACGGCGGTCACCACCCCCAGCTCCGTGGTCAGCACGCGCCGGGCTTCGTGCTCCGCCACGCGCCGCATGACCCCCACGACGGAATCGCCCATCACGCGCGCTCCCACTCCACGTCCGTCACGAACCCCAGCCGCGCGTGCAGCCGGTGCCGCACCGCCGTCACCCGCCCCTCGCCGTTGTGCGCCGCCACGGGCAGCTTCTCCAGCTTGACCGCGTCGCCCAGCTTGACCGCCGGCGCGCCCACCAGGCGGACCCCGCCGCGCGCCGTGGGCTGGTGCGGCGCCAGCAGCCCCTTGGCGAAGTCGCCCGCCAGGTTGGGGTTGCGCGCGGCCCGGTCCGCCACGCGCAGCACCCTGCCGCTGGTCTTGCCGGCGGTGCCCTTCACGTCCTTCTTGGTCAGCCAGGCGCTGGCGTCGTCGCCCTGGCCCTGCCCGGCGGGGCTCTCGCCCAGCACCTCCACCCCCTCCACCTCCGCCGGCGCGGCGCCGTGCTCGTAGGCCAGCACGTCCACGCCGAAGCTGAAGGCGTGCGTCGCCGCCGCCGCGTAGGCCTTGAACTGCGCCTTGTCGTCCGCGTCCGCGTACAGGTCGAAGCCGCAGCGCGTGGCCAGGGCCCGCAGGTGCGCCCACAGCGTGCGCCCGTCGTCCAGGGCGAAGCTGGGCAGCTTGGGCCCCGCCTCCACCTTGCCCTCCGTGGCCCCTACCCGCCCCAGCACGTCGCTCACGATGGCCCCCGCGGTCTGCTTCTCGTACAGCAGGTTCAGCCGCCCCGCCGCCAGCCCGGCGAACGAGCCCAGCGCCTCCACCTCGATGCCGGCGAACCCCTGCGCCACGCCGGCCACCGTGCCGGTGAACACCTTCTCCAGCGCGTCCCCGTGGCCCAGCTCCACGCTGACCGCGTCCCCCGGCTTGGCGGCCAGGTCCGATCCCCCGTGCACCGCGATGCGGCAGCGGTTGGCGGGCACGTCCAGCGCGGCCTGGCACAGCAGCGACAGCAGGGGTGCCTGGTCGCCGGGCTCCAGCGCGGCGCCGCCCACGGTGACCTTGTAGCCGACGACCAGCATCACGCCGCCAGGCGCTGGTCCAGCGTGGACAGCAGCCGCTCGTACGCCACGCTCAGCCGGTCCAGCCCCTTGGACAGGTCGCCCTCGATGCCGTCGATCTTGAGGTCCACCACGCGGAAGATGCCCTGGATGTCGAAGGTCTCCTTCAGCTTGGCCTTGACCTTGGCGTACGCCTCGTCCAGCGGCGCGCGGATCAGCCGGTCGGGCAGCGCCTTCACGTCCTTCAGGATGTCCGCGTACAGCCTGTCCACCCGGGCCACCGTCTCCTCCGGCCACAGGTGCGCGACCGTCTCCACGACGTAGGGATGCAGCCCCTGGAGCCCGGCCTTGAGGTGGGCGGGGAAGTGCACCTCCAGGATGACGCGGTTCAGGCGGATGAGCCCCGCCTTGCGCGTGGCCGGCGCGGCGAAGGCCTTCTGCGCCGCGTCGAGCTGGCGAGCGAGGGCGAAGTTGCGGATCTGCGCCTTGCGCGCGGCCAGCCAGGCGTCGCCCTGCGCGGTCTTGAGCGTCTCCGCCAGCGCCTTCGCGTCCGCGTCCACCTTCGTGCGCGCCCCCGTGCCCAGCCGCGCCGCGAAGTCCGCGTCGCGCAGCACGCCGTTCAGCGCGCCGATGACCGCGGCGCCGTAGTCGCCCCGCCGCGCGCGCACCAGCTCCAGCTGGTCGCTGGCCAGGCGCGTCTGCAGCGCCGCGGACGGCTGGTCGCCCGCCGCGGCGATGGCCGTGGCCATGGCGGCGATGCCCCCCTCCGCCAGGTCCGCCTCCACGAAGGAGTTGAGCACCCAGGCGGGGTTCACCTTCTCCACCTGCTCCTTGACCTGCTCGTAGACGCGGGTGATGGTGCGCGTGATGGCGTCGCGCAGGGTGTCGATGGTGTCGATCACCTCGCCCAGCACCGTCTTCAGGTCCACCTTGAGCTGGTCCAGCACGCCCCCCACCACGCGGTCCACCCGCGCGGGCAGCTCCTGCAGCGTGGTCTTGAGGAAGTCCTGGATGGCCGTCACCGCGTCCGCGAACGGCTGCAGCTTGACCTTCATGCGCGCCACGAAGCCGCGCACCGGGTCGCCGAGCTGCGTCCTGAAAAGGTTGGGGACGGCCTGCCGGATCGCGTCCTCGTTGATGGCGCGCAGCTTGGCCGCCTGGCCGGTGAGCGCGGTCTTGACCTTCTCCACCGCGGCCGTGGCGGCGTCCGGGGTCACCGCGGCCGTCGCCTTGAGCGCGGCGGCCAGGTCCAGCACGGGCTGCAGGGCCAGCTCGCGCAGCGCCGCCTCCACCTCCGGGCGCGCCGGGCCGGCGTCCAGCAGCGCGCGGCGCTGCGAATCGAGCTGCTGCACGCGCACCGCGGCGCCGTCCAGCACGCCCTGGAAGCCGGTCACCTTGGCCAGGAACCCGTCCGCGCCGATGCGGGACTGCGCGTCCACCGCCTTCGCCACGTCGGCGACGGCGGCCGCGGCGGTGCCGTAGTCCAGGCCGCCGAACTCCTGGCCCAGCCGCTTCTCCACGTCGTCCACCGCGGTGGTGATGACGTCCAGGAAGGCGCCGCCCAGCCACTTGCGCAGCAGGTCCCAGAACTCCGCGTCCGCGATCTCCTGGATGCCCGTGCCCTCCAGCAGCTTCTGCAGCGAGACGGTCTCCTTGATGGTGCGGACGATGTCGTCCAGGTACACGTCGCGGACCTGCCCGAGCTGCGCGGTGGCCGTGTTGGCCGCGCCCGCGATCATCCCGTTCAGCGGCGCCGGGTCCAGCGACTCCACCAGCTCGGTGAGCTGGTCGTACAGGCCCTGCACCACGTCCAGCAGCTTCTGCGGGTCGAGCTGCTCCAGCAGGCCGGTCAGGTAGTCCAGCGCGTCCTTGAGCGGCTGCAGGAGCTGGCTGGGTCGAAAGCCCTCCAGCGCGTCGAACACCGGCTTGAGGTAGGGCTCGATGGTGCCGGCCACCAGCGTGCCCGGCGCGAACTCGTCGATCTTCTTCTCGACGAAGAGCACCTTGTCCTTGAGGAGCTGGATCAGCTCGCGCAGCGGACCCATGATCTGCGCGAAGGCGGCCTCCAGCTCCGGCTTGACGATGTCGTCGACCTTGACCTCCTGGATGATCTTGACGCCCACCTTGAGCGCCGTCTTCTGCGGCGTGCCCAGGCGCGAGGTGTCGATCGCCTGGATCTTGCCCTCCAGCGCGCCGGTCTTGCTGATCACCAGGTCGAACACCTGCTGCAGCGAGGCCTCCTCGATGGCCTTCTTGAGCTTCTCCACCCCCTGCCGCGCCTGGTCCAGCACGTCCTTGACCTCCGGCCGGTCCAGCACGCCGGTGATCTGGTCGAGCAGGCCGCGGATCTGCCCTTCCACCGCCCTGAGCCCCTCGTCGAACTTGACGCGCACGTCGGCGTCCAGCTTGGCCACCGCGTCGTCGAGCTGCTTGCGGACGCTCTCCACCTGGGTGAAGAAGCTGTCCACGCCGTCCACCACCGTCACCAGCCCGGCCTTGAACTTCTCGATGACGGGCCCGACGTCGACCTTGTCGATGAAGGCGCGGACCTTCTCCTCCAGCTCGGTGATGCGCGCCTGCGCCGTCTCCAGGTGCCCGGCCAGGGTGCGCAGCGTGGCGGAGAGCTTCTGGCTGACCGCGGTGGCCGCCTCTTCCGCCTTGTCCGCCGCCATCTCCAGGTAGGCCTTGATCTGCCCGATCATGGCCGCCAGCTGCTGCACCGGGCTGGCGATGGCGTCCACCACCGTGCCCACCGTCGCCTCCACCCGGTCGAACATGGGCTGCAGGAAGACCGCGTCGCTGGTGGAGAAGCCCACCACCGCCTGCACCGCGCGCGTCACCTCGTCGGTGTCGCCGGCGCGGAAGCGGCCCAGCGTGGCGGCCGCGGCGCCCGCGTGGCGGATGGCGGGCACCAGCTCCGCGCGCACCGCCTGCACCGTGGCCAGCAGCTCCGGCCCGGCGGCGTCCTGCACGCGGCCCAGCTGCGCCAGCAGCGCCTGGTAGCGGTCCAGGAAGCCCGCGTCGAACGGGGCGCGCGCCTGCTCCAGCGCCGCCAGCGGCAGCGCGTCGCGGAGGTTCTGCACCTGCGCCACCAGGATCTCGCCCAGCGCCTCGGCGGTGAACTGCTTGAGCTTGTCCGCGTCCGTCGCCGTCTCCACCAGCCGGTCCAGGATGGTGAGCATCATGCTCAGCATGCGCAGCGGCGTGGCGGCGCCCGCCTCCGCCAGCCGGCGCAGCGGCCCCGTGAAGTCGCCCAGCGTGGGGGGCAGGCCGATGTCCGTGTCCATGGACCCGCTGGCCTCCGGCGGCAGCACCTGGCTGGTGATCTTGCTCACCACGCCGTTGACGTCGAAGCCGGCCTTGGGCATCTCGATGGGCAGCGCGCCCTTCGCGCTCTCCATCAGCGAGCCCGCGTCGATGCTGGTCAGGCCGGAGAGCGGCTCCTCCAGCGACTTGCGGAAGCCGGAGACGCTGGGGGCGCCGCTCAGGTCGGGCATCTCCACGGCCGGGATGCCGCCGCCCAGGCTGCCCATCAGGCTTTCCTTCATCCCGCCCAGGTCCGTGTCGAGCGTGGGCAGGGGCACGGAGGTGGGCAGGGCGCCCAGGCTCAGGTCGCCCGTGCCGGGCAGGGCGGAGAAGATGCTGGATTCGGGCATGGCGGGGGCGCCTCTATCGGTTCAGGTGGTCAGACTTCGAGCAGGATCTTGAGGCCGGCCATGGACTGCTGGACGCCGGCGCTGGCGTCGGCCAGCGGGTTGAGCGCGTCCTTGAGTGGCGCGAACGGGTTGCTGATCTCCGGCAGGGAGCCCAGGGCCAGCGCGTCGGGCAGCGTGGCCAGCTCCATCAGCGCGGCGGCGTCCACGGCCACGGCGGCGTTGACCGCCTCCACCGCGGCGGCGCCGCTGGCGGGGGGCTCCACGAACTCGGCCAGGATGACCGCGAAGGAGAACTGGTCCGGCTCGCCGGCCACCTCCGCCACCTCCAGCCGGTCCACCGCCACCTTGCTGACGTAGGTGTCGCCCACCACGTCGGCGATGAAGTCCACCGGCTCGCGGGCGGTGTAGACGGCGCGCAGCTTGGCCAGGTCCGCCGCGGCGGTGGCGCCGTAGAAGATGCCCTCCACGCGCAGCCGGACGGAGCGGCGGCCCAGGTTCTGGAGCACGTTGCCCTCGGCGCCGGGCACGCTGTGGTGCACGAACGCCGCTTCCTCGAGGGTGGTGATGCGGTGCACCCGCGCCAGCTCCACGTCGCCGATCTGGATGGGCATGCCTCAGCTCCCGTAGTAGCGGCGGTACTCGCGGCCGATCTCGCGCGACAGCGCGTCCATCAGCTCGTCCACGTCGATGCCGGGCACTGCGGCGGGCGATTCGCTCCGCGCCTCCACCTCGATCTCCAGCAGCGGCGGCCCCCGGCGCGCCGCGGCCTCTCCCGCCGTCGCCGCCGATGCCGCGGGACCCGTGCTGTCGCGGGCGGGGGATGCGGCCGGTGCCGCCGCGGCGTCCCGAGCGCGCACCTGGCCCACCGCCGCGAGGATGGCCGCCGCGCTCTGGCCTCGCGGCGCGGCGACGGGCTCCGCGAACGGGCCGGCGTCCTGGGGGTCAGCGGGGGCGATGGCGGGCGCGGCCGTGTCGCGCATCCGTCCGCGCAGTCCCCGCAGCTCCGCGTGCGTCCGCGCGGGCACGGTCTCCAGCAGCGGCGCCCCGTACTCCCCGTGCGGGCGATCCTCGGGGCGGGGAACCGCGGCTTCCGCGCGGCTGGAGGATGCGGGCGGATCGGTGAACGGGAACGCCGATCCATTTCCCGCCGGCTGCGGGGGGTAAATCCACCCCACGGGCACGCCCGGCCGCTCTCCCTCCACCGCCCACCCGCGCCGCCCCGCCTCGCCGTCCGGGGCGATGCCCGCAGCCCCGCGCTCCCGCCGCGTCAGCGCTGCCGGCGCCCAGTCCACTTCCCGCCCGGCGGATTCCCGCCGCGCCTCCCACTCGCGCGCCGCCGCGGACTCCCCGCGATCCGCCGCCCACCCGCCCCGCTCCCGCGCCTCCGCCGGCCCGCCGCGCGGATCCTCCGCGCCCTCTCTCTGCGTCCTCTGCGTCTCTGCGTGAGTCCAATCGCGCTCCGCCCGCGCATCGGCACCGGGTGCCGCGAGATCGAGCCCGCCCGACCCCGCCAGCGCCGCCAGGTCGCCGAGGCCGCGGACGGCGCCGCGCGTCGGGCGTGGCGCCTCCCAGGCAGCATCAGCCCTGGCACGCGCGGGGAAGTCGAGGCCTGCCGGCTCCTTCTCGCGCGGCGGCTCCTCGTCGTCGGGGTCGGGCAGCACGTGCCCCGGCGCGCGGGTCGGCTCCGGCGCGCGCGGCACGTCCGGCTGCTCCTGCCCGTCCGGGTCGTCGGGGCCGAAGTGGTCGTCCCAGCGCGCGAACGACCCCGGCTCCGCGTCGGCCGCCGGCCACGCCGCGCCGCCGTTCCCGATCGCCCCCGCCAGGTCCGCCAGGCTCCCGATCCCCCGCCGCCCTCCGCGCGAGGGCAATGGCGCATCCCCACGCTCCCGCTCCACCGCGCGCCCGTCGCCGTACTCGCGCGGCGCGGGGCTGAAGCGCTCCGGCGGCATCCCGTCCCACCGCCCCGCGCGCGGCCCGTCGGCGCGCCGCGGCTGGCGGCGCGGAGCAGGGGAAGGCGAGTCGGTGCGCGGGCTCACTGGATCAATAGTGGTCAAAGTGGTCAATGCGGGTGCGGCGACGTCGGGGTAGAAGCCGGAGGTCAGCCACGCCTCCAGCTCCGCCACCTCGTCCTCCGCCTCGGCCAGCGGCTCCAGCGCGGCCTCCAGCGCCGCGAGCTCCGCCAGCTCGTCCGCGTGGTCGAACACCTCGGGCGCCAGCCAGCCGGCGAGCGCGTCGCCCGCCCAGGCATCCAGGTCGCCGCGCACCTCCGCGCCCAGCGCGCGCAGCTCGTCAGCGCCCATGCTCCGCCGCCGCTTCCTGCTCCAGGAGCTGCAGGTACATTCCCACCTGCGCCATGGTCATCTCCTGCATCTGTGCGGGGGTCCAGCCGAAGGCGCGCGCCAGGACGTAGGCGCCGCGCACCAGCGGCGAGGCGGTCAGCTCAGCGGCGGCTTTTTTTTTACCGTGAGCCCGCTGATCTCGCGGATGTGCGCGATCAGGAAGTTCACCATCCCCAGGTGGAGCTGCCGCACCTGCTCCAGCGACAGCCGCGGCTCCGCCAGGGATTCCTTGATCATCAGCAGCGGGATGAGCCCCGCGTCGCCGCGCGCCGCCCTGAGGATGAGCTGGAAGGCGCCGATGGTGAGCGGCCGGAGCTGCACCGATCCGCCGTCGCCGGGCAGGCCACGGCCGCCCGGGGCCAGCACCTCGGCCGGCACCTCTACCTCGAAGGCGGCGGCGGCGCCGGCCAGCAGGTCGTCGGGCGCCAGGGCCCGCACCTCCGTGGGCATCGGTCAGCCCCCCCGCGCCGCGCGCCGCGCGCCGATGGTCACGCGGCGACCTCCTCGCTCGCCACGCGCAGGGCCCTGAAGGTCACCGCCTCCATCACGAAGTCGTCCTCGGGCAGGGAAAAGCTCCAGGTGTCGAACTTCACCCCGAACAGGACCAGCTTGGTCCCGGTGCCGGGCAGCGCGGGGTTGCCCAGGTTGATGACCATGTTGAACGAGGGCTGCACCAGCGCGCCCTGCGGCGGCGGGCTGGTGGCGCCGTCGCCCAGCAGCAGCCGCAGCAGCGCGCCGTTGACGTGCGCCCGCTCCGCGAAGCCGCTCACGTCCACGTTCCCCGGCCGCAGCTCCGTCGCGAAGCGCCGCCCCAGCTCGTGGTAGGGGCGCAGCTCGTTGTTGACCATCACCTTGACCTGCTGCAGCCGGCCCACCACGCTGGACAGCTCGTACTCGCCCAGCAGGGTGTCGGCGATCTTTCCCTCCTCGCTCTCCTTGTCGTCCACCGCCAGCACCAGCGTGGCGTCGGACCCGCGAAACACGTTGTTGTTGGGCATCTCCGGGCGCTCCGGTTCGGGTTCGTCGTCGTGGATGGCGTCCCGGGGCTCAGCCCAGGTACATGGTGACCATGATGAAGTCGATGCTGAACGTGGGCTGGATGGTCATGGTCACGATGGCCTCGCCCGCGATCTCCTGCGCGCGCGTGGCGCCGACCTCGAGCTGGTAGCCCACCAGCGCCTCGTCCTGCACCATGCGCGTCAGGAAGCCGTCGATCGTCGCCTTCATGGCGGACCGCACGCGCGAGTTGTTCAGCTTGCCGATGTAGGGATTGCAGGCGGAGCGCACGCCGTAGATGGCGTAGTCCACGATCCGCCGCGTGGTGACCTGGTGCCACGCCGGGTTGGTGGCGGTGGTGATGCCCTTGACCACGCGGTAGCCCTCGCGCTTCTCCACCGCCAGCACGCGGCTCTGCACCAGCTTCTCCAGCCGCGGGGTGTTGAGCTGCGTGCTGACGCCGCTCACGGCCAGCGTCTTGTTGGTGGGGCTGGTCTGGACCGGGAGGGAGGCGATCAGGCCGGCGACCGCCGCGGCCGTGTAGCCGCCGGGCAGGCTGATCTCCACGTCCTTGCGGGTGGCCGGGTCCGGCGTCTTCACGCGGATGCCGGGCGCCACGAAGATCAGGCGGCCGTTGTCCATGGCGTGCCCGGCGATGGCGTCCACGTCGTCCTTGCCGTTGCTGCCGATGACGCCGATGCGCTCGCGGCGGATCTGCTCCGTGCGCTTGAGGTGCGCCTCCAGCACGTCGGCCATCCCCGTGTCCTGCCCGGCCAGGATGACGATGTTGACGATCTCGTTCTCCAGCAGCGCCAGGCCGCGCGCGTAGTCCGCGCCGCCGGCCGCCTCGCCGCTGGCGCCGCCCTTGAACACCGCCTTGGCGTCCTCGTCCACCGCGTCCGGCACCGCGCCGGCCGCCGCCGCGTTGACCGCCGCCGTGGCCAGGCGCGAGCTCTTGTTGACCGCCGCGCCCAGGTCGCCCGCCGTGGCGCCGGTGAACACCTCGTGCGCGGTGCCCAGCACCAGCTCCAGCGTGCTGGGGTCCTTGTCCGTGGCCCCCTTGGTGACCACGACGGAGATGTCGTTGGCCCAGGTGCCCGGCGTGGCGGCGCTGAGGGTCAGCGGCGAGGCGCCGCCCGCCTTGACCGCGTAGGTGGCGCGCTTGGACAGCGAGTTGCCCTTGGCGTCGGCGCCGGCGGCGCGCACCGCGTAGACGGTGGAGCCGCCGTTGTTGAACACCTGCTCCAGCGCGCGGATCAGCGTCAGCTCGCCGTCCGCGCCGCCGCGCCAGGGGTCCGCGTCGCCAAAGACGTTGCGGGCCTCCGTGAAGCTGCCCAGCGTCACGACCTGGTCCACCGGCCCGCGCGACGCCGTGCCCACGATGCCGATGTAGCCGCTCGCGATGCGCCCGGCCGTGATCAGCCCCTCGTCACGCACGGTGATATAGGTGCCTGGCAGGATGACCTCGGGCATGATCCTGTTCCTTTCTGGAGTTCCGGAAAGCGCGGGCCGGGGGGGCCGCGGCGCGGGTGGACGCGGGGCCGGCGGGATGGGCGCCGTGCCGGGCGAGGGGGGACTGCGGACCGGGTGGGTCGGCGGCCGCCCCGCGGAGTGCGTCACCCAAGGTGCTCCGGAATGTGGAAGCAGGGTATCGGGCAGGTGGACTATTGGCGGCGTTTACGGTCCAGGGATTCCCTGAGTCATTCGGCCCACCCGGGCGTGGTTCCGCCGCCGCAAACGACAGCAGCCCCCGGCGCGTGCCGGGGGCTGCCTTGTGGGTTCGCTGCCGATAGCGTAGGCGCTGCGGCAACGCCGCATCTCACCTACCAAGTGCCGTGGTCACCTCTTACCCGGCGCGAGTCGCGCATCGAGAGCGTCAATGACGTCGTCCAGGGCTTTGATGGGGGATAGGAGTGCGGTGCCGACCTCGGCGTGTCGCCCGCCCTCGACAGGCATGTAGGATACCGCCGTGCTCATGTCGGGAGGGTAGTCGAACAGGCGATACACGTCGTTGATCTCGCGTAGCAGCAGCTCGGGATCGGTGACGCGCCCTCGCAGTTCGACCAGGATGCACAGGCGCCATCGATCGATCTCGTCCATCGAAGGTTCGCCCGGCGAGAGTCTCCGGAGCAGCTCTCGGATTTCGGATGAAGCGAGCCCATCCGCTCCCGCGAGCTCCAACTCCAGCGCAGATGGATCGGGGAGGCGACTGACCACCTCGACTGCATGCTGAACGACCTGGTCTTCGGCGATGTACCCGCGTTCAAAACCAAGTCGTACGAAGCTCCATGTCAGGAACCCTTTCACATGGGCCACCTCGTATCGGGCTGCCGCGCGGTCCGGGTTACGTCTGGTCACTTCTTCACCACTTGGTTCGGGGCTCCTGTAATGTCGCCACCCCGGATGAACCGCCGGTGTGTGACTTCCCCGCGGTCGACAATCCATTCGAACACGCCGTCCTCCCCGTTGAGCGAGCCCTTGAGCTGTCGCAGTTCCGCGTGTCCAACGACCTGGCCTCCGGGGCCACGCGTAGGAATTGTAAACACCGACGCGTCATCGGCATAGTTGTCGATGATACGGCTGAAGGCGTGGTGTGCATCAGTTTTGAACCCTTTCGATACCGAACCAGGAAGTGATTTCCCGCGAACGACATCGACCGCCAGCTCCGCAGCATCGTCGCCGTGACGGCCCGCCCGCGAAAGAATCATCATTCCGAATGCTAACTCTCCGGAAGGATCAGGGCTGACGAAAAGCAACATATCAAATGCGGCGCGCAGCGCGGGTGCAACTGGTCGAAGACGTTGACCCACGTGCGCAGCGATTTGGGATGCCTGTGCAGGGCTGAGCGCCGCACCGAATGGATTGCGCTCGCATGGAGGGCACGCGCCGGGCTGCAGCCCGTATGGATCTCCGTACGAAACCGGATCGCCATCGGCAAACCCATAGCTGTTCAGCCCGCCCGCGATCCCGATGGGGTCGGCCTGCGTGAACTGGCCGGTCGCGGGGTCGTAGTAGCGGTTGCGCATGTAGAGCTGGCCGCTCTCGTCGCGCTTCTCGTCGACGAGCGAGCCCATCCACAGGCGGCTCTGCGGCGCGCCCGACTTCGGCTTGGCGTGCCACGCGGTGGTCTGCCACCCAGGCCAGGCGATGGCGATGCACGGGCCCCCGGGCGGACAGGCGAGCGTGCCGTCCGGCTTCGTTCCGTTGCTGAACAGCCCGCGCCAGTTCTGGTGGGGGATGATCGAGGTCAGCCCGTCCTTGTGGATCGAGAGCGGCCGGTCGATGCCGCCGGCGTGCGTGTACGAAACGGCGCCGTACTCCTGCGCCGTCCCGGTCGCCGTCTCCAGCGGGACGTCGTCGCCGCCCGGCCCCCGCAGCTCGCGGATGATCTCGTCGCCGGACCAGCCGAAGCGCGTGATGCTGCTGGTGCAGTCGTCCTGCTGGCTGGCGCACAGGTCCGCGCGGTTGGTGCGCACCAGCACCCGCCGCCCGAGCGCGTCGTAGCGGTACTCCTCCCACACACCGCGGTTGTCGTATCCGGCGCCGATGTTCCGGACCTCGATCTCCTGGAACACGCGCAGCTTCTCGTCCGCGCCGTAGAAGGAACGCGTCTCCCGGCGGCTCTGTACGCCCACCTTCCCGAACTGGCCGGTGCTGCTCGCCCAGTCCTCCTCCATCCCCGCGCGCACGTTGCCGCCCACATCGTACTCGCGCTGCACGTCGTCCTGCGTGGGCCCGTAGGCGGCCGTGTCCTGCCAGAACGGGGTGCGCTTGGCCGACCAGAGCAGGCGCCCGACCTCCGGCGCGTACGCAAAGTCCCACTCCGGGAACTCCACGCCGATGGCCTCGGCGCCGACGTACGACGTTTTCCTGAACCGCATGTTGCCGAGCGCGTCCATGACGTACTGCTCGGAGACGCGGTCCTGGTCGAGCACGTTGTCCCAGTCGGTGGCCACCAGGTTGCCCAGGCCGGAGTACCACTGCGAGTAGCCGCTGCCGCCGTTGTCCACGAAGCGCAGCTTGCCCCGGGCGTCGTACCTCTTGGTGTAGCCGTTCAGCAGCCCCGCCTGCGGACCGCTCTCGCTTCGCCACTCCTCGCGGCCGTCCAGATCGTAGCGGACGGTGTCCACCACCTGGCCGGGCATGCGCGTGCTGATCGGCCGTCCCAGGCGGTCGTGAGCGAAGGTGAACTCCAGCCCCCCGCGGTCCAGCACGCGCCGCAGCGCGCCCGTCGTGTCGTGGTAGAAGTAGCGGTCCTGTGCGCCGCCGGGGTGGGTCACCGCCGTCG
>DASTLD010000479.1:0-6060 GCA_035715345.1 Longimicrobium sp. | reverse complement strand
ACGGGCCCGGTCGAAGACCCGCTGCGCGCGTCCGTGCGCACGCTGGCGGAGCAGCCGGGCCTGGTAGGCGTGGGCGTTGCCTGGTACGACTACGAGACGCGCACCGGCTGGAGCTACCGCGGCGACGAGTGGTTCCACGCGGCCAGCGTCATCAAGGTGCCGGTGCTGGTGGGCGTGTTCGGCGCCATCCACGCGGGCGAGCTGGACCTGAAGAGCCGCGTGCACGTGCGCAACCGCTTCGTCAGCGTGGCGGACCGCACCTCGTTCCGCGTGGACGCGGCGCGCGACGCCAACTCCGCCGTGTACGACCAGCGCGGCCGCACCATGCACGTGGACGAGCTGGCCACGCACATGATCGTGACCAGCAGCAACCTGGCCACCAACCTCCTCATCGACCTGGTGGGGCTGGAGAACATCCAGGCCACCCTGCGCGAGCTGGGGCTGGCGGAGGGGGTGGAGCTGAAGCGCGGCGTGGAGGACGAGCGGGCGTTCGAGCAGAAGATCAACAACCGCATCACGGCGGACGGCATGCTGCGCGTGCTGCGGCTGATCGAGGACCGGCGCGCGTTCACGCCGGAGGCGTCGCGGCAGATGCTGGACATCCTGCACGGCCAGGAGTTCCGCAGCGGCATTCCCGCCGGGCTGCCGGACGACGCGAAGGTGGCCAACAAGACGGGCGAGATCAGCACGGTGGCGCACGACGCCGGCATCGTGTACCCGCAGGGGCGCAAGCCGTACGCGCTGGTGGTGCTGACGGAGTGGGAGGCGGACCGGACGGGCCGGCGCAAGGCGACCATCGCCGAGATCTCGCGGCGCATCTACCGCCACCTGACCGGGGAGGCGGCCGATGCCTGACCACCGCATCCGGGTGGTGGACGCGCTGGTGGACCTTTCCGACGAGTACCGCGAGGTCCTGCGTCCCGGCGAGGCGGTGCGCTGCCGCGACGGGCGGGTGCGGCGGCTGCCGCGCTTCTTCTACGAGTTCCCGTCCTGGGACGCGGCCAAGGAGGCGGACCTGGCGCCCGACTTCAAGGCGTGGGAGTTCCTGGACGTGGACGTGCGCGAGCACAGGCTGCTGCGCATGGGCGACCGGCCCCGCTACCTGCCGCTGGCGACGGCGCTGCTGGCGGCGCAGCTCCAGCTCCTGCGCGACCGGGCGGGGACCTACGTGCACATCTCCGCCAACGGGGGATACCGCTCGCCCAGCCACCGCCTGTCCGGGCAGCCCACGCCGCACAACTGGGGCGCCGCCGCCAACCTGTAC
This sequence comes from Longimicrobium sp., assembly GCA_035715345.1. Taxonomy (GTDB): domain Bacteria; phylum Gemmatimonadota; class Gemmatimonadetes; order Longimicrobiales; family Longimicrobiaceae; genus Longimicrobium. Next base: position 4,796 of record DASTLD010000479.1, on the reverse strand, counting down.
CGCATCGGCGACGACTGGCTGGACGAGGGCGCGGGCATCACCCGGTACGCCGAGCTGGCCCGCGAGCTGTCGCCGGCGTTCCGCGCGCTGCCGTTCGGGAACGCGGCGGGGCAGACGGACGACCACCTGCACCTGGACGTGGGATACGTGACCGTGGTGCCGCACGACCGGTCGGACGAGGACCAGGCGGAGCCGCCGCGCGAGGAGCCGCGGGCGGACGCGAACGACGGCGCGGCGGACGGCGCCGGGAACGAGGAGTGATGGCCGAGCAGCAGGTCAAGAAGGGCGGCTACGCCAAGGGCGAGCGCGCGGCGCAGGGCAAGCTGGAGCTCGCGGCCATCGGCATGGAGGCGGAGTTCTCCGTGGTGGTGGACGGGCGGCCGGTGCGGCCGGAGGACGTGTTCGGCACCCCGCGCTCGTTCGTGCGCGGGGAGCTGATGCACCGCCAGGGCACGTCGTACCACCTGCCCACGGGCGGCGCGGTCTACTTCGACACGGGCGTGATCGAGGTGGCCACGCCGGTCATCGAGATCGAGCGGGGGTGCGCGGCGCGCGCGGGGCGCTCGCTGTGGGAGAGCATCCTGTTCCTGCGCGACGAGCTGGACGCGTGGGAGGCGCGCAGCGGCAGCGAGATCCGCCTGGTGGGCTTCAGCACGCACTACAACGTGAGCTTCGAGCTGCCGCCGGAGCAGCAGGGGCGCAGCCGCACGGTGCGCAAGCTGGCCAAGCTGCTGGCCTACATCCTTCCCCCGCCGGTGATGCTGCTGGCGACCAACAAGCAGTCCACGGGGGTGGGGGTGCGCCCGCGCGGCGACCGCATCGAGGTGACGGTGGACTTCACGCCCAGCGCGTCGCTGATGATCGCGACGGCCACGCTGATCGTGGGCATCGTGCGCGAGGTGATGACCTGGCCGTCGTTCGAGCTGGACATGCTCGACAAGATGGAGATCCCGGTGGTGCGCGGCTTTCGCCCGGTGCCGCACACCTCGCGCAAGGGGTGGCTGGCGCGCCAGGAGTGCTATCCCCGCGACCCGTTCCGCGCGGACCCGGACGCGACGCCGTTCCCCACGCGGAGCGGCAGGGAGATGAGCCTGCGGCAGATCGCGGGGCTCATCGTGCGGCACTTCTGGCAGCCCATCCGCCGCATCTCCGACCCGTGGACGTTCCGGTTGATCGGGTCGGTGATGCGGGGGCGGGCGCCGTCGCTGCTGGACCTGGCGGAGCGGCCGCCGGAGTACGAGGACGTGGGCCGGCTGTGCACGTGGGACAACCTGTTCCCCGAGACCGAGCTGAGCCGGTCGCGCTACGAGCGGGTGCTGATCCGCGCCATCAGTGGCCAGAAGCTGGCGGTGCAGGGGCGGCTGTACACGCCCACCGGCATGCGCGGCTGGGCGGCCGTGGTCTTCCGCGCGGACGACGACGGGTCGCGGCACGTGTTCGGGATCGACGGGCTGATCGCGCACCTGCGGGACTGGGAGCGGCCGCGGCGGCGCGGGGGGTGAGGCATTTCGTTGGTTCTGGCGCGGGTTTGGGGTTGGGGTGCGTTGCCCGCCTCCAGCCGGCGGTTGAAACCGCGCCTCTGAAAGCACGAAGTCCGCCTGCGCGGACTGAACGGGTGAGACCGGCGCGCCGAGCGGCGATCCGCGCATGGCCATGGTAGAGACGCCCCGGCGGGGCGTCTCTACGGGGTGTCCGAGCGCACCATACCGTCGCGATGTGCACCATGACCTGCCCAATCACCCTCCCCCAGACTTGGGGGAGGGTGCGAGCATAAGCGAGCGGGTGGGGGCGCCGCCCCCGAGCGAATCTCTCCTCCCCCATGACGTCTTCCTCCGATCACTCCCATCCCGGTTCCTGGTCCCACCACGAAGCATCAGTGGGGGAGGTGCGGCTGCACTGGGTGGAGGCGGGGAGCGGGACGCCGGTGGTGCTGCTGCACGGGTTCCCGGAGTTCTGGTGGGGATGGCGGCGGCAGATCCCGGCGCTCGCGGGTGCGGGGCTCCGTCCGCTGGCGGCGGACCTGCGCGGCTACAACCGCTCCGACCGCCCGGCCGGCATCCGCCCCTACCGCATGGAGGCGCTGGTCGGCGACGTGGCGGGGCTGATCGAGACGGCGGCGGCTGGGCGGGCACACGTCGCGGGGCACGACTGGGGCGGGGTCATCGCCTGGTACCTGGCCATGACGCGGCCGGAGTTGGTGGACCGCCTGGTCATCATCAACGCGCCGCACCCGCGCGCGTTCCGCCGCGAGCTGCGGCGGCCGGAGCAGATGCTGCGCTCCTGGTACGCGGGCGCCTTCCAGCTTCCCCTGCTGCCCGAGATCGTCCTGCGCATGCGCGACTACGCGATGATCGAGCGCATCTTCCGCGACAGCCCGGTGCGGCCGGGCGCGTTCACGGAGGACGACATCGCCCGGTACGTGGAGCAGGCCGGCGGGCCGGGAGCGCTGACGGCGATGCTGGCGTACTACCGCGCCGCCACGCGGTATCCCACGCCGCCGGTGCGCACCATCGATCACCCGACCATGCTGATCTGGGGGGAGAAGGACCAGGCGCTGTCGCCGCGGCTGACGAAGGGGCTGGAGCCGCTGGTGCCGCGCCTGCGCCTGGAGTGCATTCCCGACGCCAGCCACTGGGTGCTGGCGGAGCGGCCGGAGCGCGTCAACGAGCTGCTGCTGGACTTCCTGTGCGCGCCCTGAAGCCCACGCCCCGGCAGGCCGTCCGCGCGGCGCGCACCGCGGGCGGGCTCATGCGCCGCGAGGCCGCGCGCAAGGCCATCCACCTCTCCTCCGCCGTCATCCCGCTGCTGGTGTGGGTGCTGCCGCGCCCGCTGGCCGTGCTGCTGCTGGTGCCCGTCGCGCTGGCGGCGGTGGTCATCGACACGGCGCGGATGCGGATGCGCGCGTTCCGCTACATCTTCCTGCGCTGGACGCGCACCCTGCTGCGCCACCACGAGCGGCACGGCTTCGCGGGCGCGACGTGGATGGTGATCGCCTACGCGGCGGTGCTGCTGCTGTTCCCCAAGGCCATCGCGGTGGCGGCCATGCTGTTCAACGGGCTGGGCGACGCGGCCGCGGCGCTGGTAGGCAAGCGCTGGGGGCGGCACCGCACGGCGTGGGGCAAGAGCTGGGAGGGGTTCGCCGCGGGGCTGGCGACGAACGTCGGCGTGGCCATCGCGGTCTCCGCGCTGGACGGCGGGCTGCCGCTGGCGGCGGGGCTGTTCGGCGCGGCGGCGGCGGCGGCGGTCGAGTTCGCGGACCTGCCGCTGGACGACAACCTGCGCGTCACCGTGGGCGGTGCCCTGGCCATCGCGCTGGCGGCGGCGGTGCTGGGCATCGCCGGCGCCGGCTAGGGGCCGGCGCGCGCCAGGGGATGAGGCCTCGATCCCCCGATCGCCGGCGAAAGGAGCACGCCCCCGGCGCGGGGGCACCCGGCGAATGAATTCGCGGCAACGAAAACGTGATGTCGGCCTTCGCCGACGGGGCTGGCGCGAGGGCGGGCGGTGTCGTGAGCGGCAGCGGCTGGTGCGGGATGCGGAGGGTGGCGCGCGGGGTGGGGCACACGATTCGCAACCCCGCGCGGGCATGAAGCTTCCGCCGCGCCTGAAAGACATTCCCCGCCGGCATCTGCTCGCGGCCGCGGTGCTGGTGCTGCTGCCGGCGTTCGTGCTGAGCGCGGTGCTGCTGCGCGGCTCGGGGCCGGACGCGCCGCCGGCGCCGCGCGCGCCCGCCGGGCCGGCGACGGTCGCGCGCGCGTCGGTGCCCGCGGACGTGGCGGAGCTGCTGCGCGACGGACGGAACTGGCGCGCCGCCCGCCGCCTGCGCGAGCTGACCACGCCGCAGAGCGACCCCGAGCTGCTGGTCGTGGCCGCCAAGGCGGAGGCGGGGTGGGGGGGATGGGACAACGTGCGCGAGCTGCTGGCCGGCAAGCCGTGGCTGGACCGCGCCGCGAACGGCGACGGCTGGTACCTGCTGGGCCGCGCGCAGGAGCAGGCGGGCCAGTGGGAGCAGGCGGCCGCCTCGTACGATCGCTACCTGCGCGCGCGGCCGGAGGCGCCGGACGGCGCGGGCGAGCGCGCGGTGGGCGAGCTGCGCCACGCGCTGGCGCTGCTGCGCGCCGGGCGCGTGGACGACGGTGTGCGCGCGCTGGACCACGCGCGCGGCCACGTCCCCGCCGTGCAGGGGTGGGCGTCGCTGCTGGCGGCGGAGGCGCTGGCCCCGCGCGGCGACACCGCCCGCGTCCGCGCCTTCGTGGGCGACGGGGACGATTCGCCGGCGCCGCTGCGGGCGTGGCGGGCGCGCGTGCGGGCCCACCTGGCGGCGAACGACGCGGCCGGCGCGCGGCGGCTGGCGGCCGCCTTCCGCGGGCGGGCGGGGTCGGACGACGCCCGCGGGGCCATGGCGGTGGAGGCCGCGGGCGCCGCCCTGCGCCTGGGCGACACCGCCGCCGCGCGGGCGCTGCTGCGCGAGACCGCCGCGGACCCGGCGAACGGCGCCGCGGTGGACGCGGCGCGGATGCTGTCCGCGCTGCCGGGGCTGGCGCCCGGGGACCGGCTGGCCATCGCGGGCGTGTACGACCGCGCGGGGAACGCGGACCGCGCCATCGCCGGGTACCGCGCGTGGCTCGCAGCGCGCGGGGGGACGGCGGAGCAGCGCCGCGCGGTGTCGCTGCGGCTGGCCAGCGCGCTCTTCCGCCGCGGGCGCTACGCGGACGCGGAGGCCGCCGCCGCGCCGGTGGCCGCGGGGAGCGACGCGGCAGCGGCGGAGGCGGCGTACCTGGTGGGCCGCGCCCGCTTTC
>DASTLD010000478.1:0-2686 GCA_035715345.1 Longimicrobium sp. | reverse complement strand
ACCGCCACGGTGGGGCGCCGGCTGATCCAGCCGCCCGGCGGCGGGCCCCCGCGCGACCTGGGCGCCGCCAGCGCCGGCGAGCTCGTGCTGTACCGCGACGGCGCGTTCCTGCTGCTCAGCGGCGGGTCCGTCTACCAGATCTCCTACTAGGCATCGCGATGGAAACCGCTGCCCCGGCCCGCATGCGGGCGTCCAGAACGGTGCGCCGCACCGCGTGGCTGCTGCTCCTGGCGGCCGCCGTCTCCTGCGACTCGCCCACGGACGGGCGCGGGGGGCCGCCGGCCACGCTCGACGCCGTCTCCGGCGACGCGCAGACGGCCGCGGCGGGCACGGAGCTGCCGCAGCCGCTGGTGGTGCGCGTCACGGACGAGCGCGGGCGCCCGGTGCGCGGGCAGGAGGTCAGCTGGGTGGTCACGCAGGGCGGCGGCAGCGTGTCCCCGGCCGAGGCGGTCACGGACGCGGACGGCCTGGCCAGCGCGCGCTGGACGCTGGGCACGGTAGCCGTGGACAGCCAGCGGGTGGAGGCGCAGACGGGGATGGGAACGGAGCGCGGCCTGCTCGTGGCCGCCTTCCGCGCGGACGCGGTGCCGGGCGCGCCGGCCTTCGTCACGCCCGTGGGGCCGCCCCTGCTGGCGGGCATCGCCGGGCTGCCGCTGCTGGACTCCGTGGCCGTGAAGGTGGCGGACGAGCACGGCAACCCGGTCCCCGGCGCGGCGGTGGTGTGGACGGTGCGCTCCGGCGGCGGCTCCGTCTCCCCCGCCACCTCCGCGGCGGACAGCACGGGGACGGCGCGCGCGCTGTGGACGCTGGGCACGCAGGGCGCGCAGACGCTGGAGGCGGCGGCCGGGGTGGGCGTGGCCACCGCCTTCGCGGCCAACCTGGACCTGCCGCTGGGCGCCGTGTTGCAGAAGGTGTCCGGCGACGGCCAGTCCGCCCCCTCCGGCGCTCCCCTGCCCCAGCCCGTCGTCGTCCGCGTGGTGCGGGGCGACGGGCGCCCGGTGCCGGGCGTGGCCGTCGCCTGGAGCCCGTCGCCGGGCACGCGGGTCAGCGCGCCGGCGACGGTCACGGACGCGAGCGGGCACGCAAGCGTGGTGTGGACCATGGGCGGCGCGCCGGGCCTCAAGGGGCTGCAGGCCTCCATCGCCCCCGGGCAGCTCGTGGGGTTCACGGCCACGGCCACGCTCGGGCCGCCCGCGTCGCTCACGGTGGTCTCCGGCAACGCGCAGGCGGCGCCGCCGGGGGCCACGCTGCACCAGCCGGTGGTGGTCCGGGTCACGGACGCGGAGGGCAACCCGGTTCCGGGCGTGACGGTCTCCTTCGCCGCGGGCGGCGGCGGGTCCGCGAACCCCGCCACGGCGCAGACGGACGCGGACGGACGGGCGGAGACGCGCTGGACGCTGGGCGCGGGCGTGGGATCGCACACGCTGTCCATCACCGCCGGCGCGCTCTCCGCCCAGGCCACGGCCACCGCGCCGCCGCCGCTGGCGCCCGCGCGCCACACCTCCGCCGGGGCGCGCACCACCTGCGCGGTGGCCTCGTCCGGCGCCGCCTCGTGCTGGGGCTTCAACCAGACCGGCATGGTGGGCGACGGCTCGCTGGCGGACCGCCTGACGCCGGTGCCGGTCTCCGGCGGGCACACGTGGGCGGTGGTGACGGTGGGCGGCGAGCACACCTGCGGCATCACCCGCGACTACACGGCCTGGTGCTGGGGCACCGGGCTGCAGGGCGCGCTGGGCATCAGCACCACCGGCAGCCAGTCGCCGCCGGTGCACTCGCCGGTGCCGCACCGCGTGGCGGGCGGGCACGCGTGGATTTCCATCAGCGCCGGCGGCGACCAGACCTGCGGCATCACCTGGGCGGGGCGGGCCTACTGCTGGGGCGCCAACTTCCAGGGCAAGCTGGGCCTGGGCTTCGGCGACGACGTGCACCGCTACGCGCCCGCGCCGGTGGCCACCACGCAGACCTTCTTCACCGTCAGCACCAGCGGCGACGACACCTGCGCGCTGACGCCGTCCGGCGAGGCGTGGTGTTGGGGATACGGCTACCGGGCGCCGGCGCCGGTGCCGGGCGGCATTGCCTTCGAGAGCGTCAGCGTGGGCGCCGGCCAGGCGTGCGGCGTGTCGCGGGCGCAGGGGCTGTACTGCTGGAACCCGCGCTTCAACGGCGCGCCCGCCCCGGTGGCGGCGGGGACGTCCTTCGCCTCGGTCAGCGTGGGCGGCTTCGCGGGGTCGGACAACCCGGCGTTCGCCTGCGCGCGGACGGTGCAGGGCGCCACGCTGTGCTGGGGCAACAACGAATCCGGCCAGCTCGGCAACGGGACGACGACGCCCAGCGCGACGCCGGTGCCGGTCGGGCCGGACCCCGGGCTGGAGGCGCAGTCGCTGGACGCGGGCGGGGCGCACGCCTGCGGCATGGCGGCGGACGGGACGGTCTACTGCTGGGGGCGCAACGACCGCGGCCAGCTCGGCACCGGCGACACCGGCAACCGCGGCTCCCCCACGCCCACCTCGAGCGCGGCGGGCCCGGGCACGCGCGCGCTGGTGGCGCAGGTGCGCGGCACCGTGCTGGACGCGGACGGCGGCCGCGTGCTCTGGCTGGATCCCTACGTCAACACCGGCACGGTCAAGATCCGCGACCGCGCCACCGGCACGGACGTGACCATCCTGAGCGACCCGGCCGGCCACCC
>DASTLD010000477.1:0-6268 GCA_035715345.1 Longimicrobium sp. | reverse complement strand
CTGAGCTACGGCCCCATGTGGCGCTTGGTTTATACCCCGGAGCCGCCTCCTCCGGCTATTCCCTCTTCAGAGCGGGCAACCGGGCTCGAACCGGCGACCTCAACCTTGGCAAGGTTGCGCTCTACCAACTGAGCTATGCCCGCACGTGCTGCACCACGCTCCCACGGGGAATCGAACCCCGGTCTCCACCTTGAAAGAGTGGCGTCCTGACCGTTAGACGATGGGAGCCGAACCCTTTCTCAGAAGCTCGCGATGGGACTCGAACCCATGACCTCTTCCTTACCAAGGAAGTGCTCTGCCGGCTGAGCTACGCGAGCACCGCCTGTTTCGAGCCGGCGGCTCCAGCTTCTTTCAAGTACCGCTACGGGGAATCGAACCCCGGTTTCCGCCGTGAGAGGGCGGCGTCCTAGGCCCCTAGACGATAGCGGCGCGTCCCCTGCGGGAGCAGGTCAGGAGGGACTCGAACCCCCAACCGCCGGTTTTGGAGACCGGTGCTCTACCAATTGAGCTACTGACCTACGGTCCTCAGAAACAGGTGGCCAGGGAGGGAATCGAACCCCCGACACCACGATTTTCAGTCGTGTGCTCTACCAACTGAGCTACCTGGCCCCGACCCTTCTTCCCCCAACAAAAAGCCGCCCGACTACGGCGGCGGGGGTCGGAAATAGCGGGGGCGGGATTCGAACCCGCGACCTTCGGGTTATGAGCCCGACGAGCTACCAGGCTGCTCCACCCCGCGACAAGGACGCTGAAGATAACGGAACCACCCCTTCCCGTCAACCCCCTTCCGGCGCCGCGGCCATGACCCGCGGCCCGCCATCTCCCGTCCGAACGCCACCAAAATAATCACCCTGCGGATTTCTTCAACCCCTTGACAGGGTGCAATTTACGATTACAGGCGAAGAGCCTCGCGCAGGGACGCGGAGGCCGCGGAGAGCTTCTTCTCCGCGTTCTCCGCGTCTCCGCGTGAGCCGGCGGTTTCAGCCGACGACCAGGTTGACCAGGCGGTCGGGCACGAACACCAGCTTGCGCACCGGCTTGCCGTCGATGAAGCCCTGCACGTGCGGGTCCGCCAGCGCGGCGTCGCGGGCCTCCGCCTCCGTGATGCCGCGGCGCATGGGCAGGCGCGCGCGCACCTTGCCGTTGACCTGCACCACGAACTCCACCGTGTCCGCCACCGCCTTGGCGGGGTCGAACTCCGGCCAGCGGGCGGAATCGAAGAGCGACTCCGCGTGGCCCAGCCGCTCCCACAGCTCCTCCGCCAGGTGTGGGGCGAACGGGGCCACCAGGCGCACCAGCGGCTCCACCGCGGCGCGCTCCGGCACGCGGCCGCCGGCGCGGACCGTGTTCAGGTACTCCATCATGGCCGCGACGGCGGTGTTGTACGAGAGCGCCTCCAGGTCCTCCGTCACCTTGCGGATGGTGGCGTGCAGCTTCTGCTCGACCGCGGGGTCGATGGCGCGCTCCTCCGCGTTCACCGCGGAGTCCCACAGGCGCGACAGGAAGCTGAACGGGCCGCTGATGCCGCTGTCGCGGAAGTCGCCGCCCTCCTGGTACGGGCCCAGGAACATCAGGTAGGTGCGGATGGTGTCCGCGCCCCATTGGGCAATGTAGTCGTCGGGCACGATCACGTTGCCCCGCGACTTGGACATCTTGGACCCGTCCTTGATGATCAGCCCGTGCGCGCGGAAGCGGGTGAACGGCTCCTCGAAGTCCACGTGCCCCATGTCCCGCAGCGCCATGGTCACGAAGCGCGAGTACAGCAGGTGCAGCACCGCGTGCTCGTTGCCGCCGATGTAGCTGTCCACCGGCAGCCAGCGCCGGGCCACCTCCGGGTCGAACGGGCGCTCCGCGTCGTTCGCGGACGGGTAGCGCAGGAAGTACCAGGCGCTGTCCAGGAACGTGTCGCTCACGTCCGTCTCGCGGCGCGCCTTTCCGCCGCACTGCGGGCATGTCGTGATGTACCACTCCTCGTGGCGCGCCAGCGGGGAGATGCCCGACGCGTCCGGCTTGTAGTCCGCGATCTCCGGCAGCAGCACGGGGAGCTGGTCCTCCGGCACCGGCACCGTGCCGCACGCGTCGCAGTACAGCATGGGGATGGGCGGGCCCCAGTAGCGCTGCCGGCTGATGGTCCAGTCGTGCAGGCGGTAGTTGACCCGCGCCTTGCCCAGCCCCATCCCCGCCAGCCACTCCGTGACCGCGCGGACGGCGTCGTCCGCGTCCATCCCGTCGAACCGGCCCGAGTTGACCAGCCGGCCGGGGCCCACGTACGCCTGCTCCAGCGGCGTGTCCGCGTCCGCCCCCTCCGGCGCCACCACCCGCACGATGGGCAGCCCGAACTCCGTGGCGAACTCGAAGTCGCGCTCGTCGTGGCCGGGTACCGCCATGATGGCGCCGGTGCCGTACTCCATCAGCACGTAGTCCGCGATCCAGACGGGCACGTCCTGGCCCGTGGCCGGGTTCACCGCGTGGCCGCCGGTCCACACGCCGGTCTTGGTCTTGTCCGTCTTCCTGCGCGTCACCAGGTCCGTGGCGGCCACGCGGCGGCGGTACTCCTCCACCGCCCCGCGCTGCGCGTCCGTGGTGACGCGCTCCACCAGCGGGTGCTCGGGCGCCAGCACCATGTAGGTGGCGCCGAACACCGTGTCCGGCCGCGTGGTGAAGACGCGGATGGTGGGCCGCTCCGGCTCGATGCCCGCGGGCGCGTGCCGGTCGTCCGCCACCTTGTTCCGGGCGATGGGGAACTCCAGCTCGGCGCCCTCGCTGCGGCCGATCCAGTTCTCCTGCGCCTTCTTGGTGGTCTCCGACCAGTCGATGGTCTTCAGGTTCTCCAGCAGGCGGTGCGCGTACTTCGTGATCTTGAAGAACCACTGCGACAGGAAGCGCATCTCCACCGGCGTGCCGCAGCGCTCGCACGCGCCGCCGATGACCTGCTCGTTGGCCAGCACGGTGTTGCAGCTGGGGCACCAGTTGACCGGCGCCGCCTTCTTCTCCGCCAGCCCGGCCTTGTAGAGCTGGAGGAAGATCCACTGCGTCCAGCGGTAGTACGACGGGTCCGTCGTGTCCACCGTGTGGCTCCAGTCGTACATCAGCCCCACGCGGCGCAGCTGCTTCGTGAAGCGCGCCACGTTGCGGGGGATCAGCTCCATCGGGTGGATGCCCTGCTTGAGCGCGAAGTTCTCCGAGTGGATGCCGAACGCGTCGAAGCCGATGGGCTCGAACACGTCGTGCCCCTGCAGGCGCTTGAAGCGGCCGAAGATGTCGGCGCCCGTGAACGCGTAGATGTTGCCCACGTGCAGCCCCTCCGCGGAGGGGTACGGGAACATCATCAGGTTGTAGAAGGGCTTCTCCGCGGTGCGCAGCTCCTCGTCGGTCCAGCGGTTGGTGCCCCGCTCGTCCCAGCGCTGCTGCCACTTCTCCTCGATCTCGCCCGGCTTGTAGCTGTCCGCGGCTTGCGTCGACTCGCTCATTGTCGGCAACCGAAAAAGCAGTGATCGTCCCCCGTCCGCACCACGATCCGCGCGGGGGAAAGTGGACCCGCCGGCGTGCAGGGACGCACCGGCGGGTCGGCTTCCGTAAAGTGTGCGATAGGAAGAGGATTTACAACCCCTGCCCCGCCCCCGCCAGCAGCGCCTCCACGCCCGCGTACGGATCGGCCTTGTTCGCGCGCGCCGCCGCGATCAGGTCCGCCAGCGTGCGCTGGAAGTCGCCGCCGCGCGACTGGAAGACGCGCTCGAACAGGTCCAGGCGGCGGTAGTAGATGCGCCGGGCGATGAGGGTGGCGTTGTTCAGCGGCTCGCGCGTGAAGCCGGTGAAGCCGTCCACCTCCAGCCGCGGCCGCACCTCGTCGGCAAAGCGGCGCTGCGCCGCGGCGAACACGCGCTCGCGCTCGGCGATCTTCTGCCCGCTGGTCAGGTCGGGCCGGGCGTAGAGCGCCTCCAGCTCCGCCACCATCCCTTCCAGGAACGCGCCGAAGGTCAGGTCGTCGCGCCAGGCGGACGTCGCGACGCGGCAGGTGCGCGCCTCCGCACCGTCGCGGCGGCAGAAGAACTCGATGGCGCCGCGGCCGCCCACGAAGTTGGCCAGGCTCTCGTTGAACACCGCCTGCCCGGGCGCGAAGAAGGTGTTGTGGAAGATCTCGTGGATGACGGTGTTGGCCAGCGACACCTGGTCGTAGCGCAGCAGCGTGGAGAGCAGCGGGTCGTTGAACCAGCCCAGCGTGCTGAACGCGGCGGAGGGGCGCAGGTAGGTGTCGTAGCCGCGCGCCTCCAGCTTGCGGCGCGCGCGCTCCGCGTCGCCGAAGTCGAAGTAGCCCTTGTACGGCACGCGGCCCACCACGGGAAACCACCAGGTGTGGGGCTGAAAGCGGTCCTTGTAGGCGGCGCTCAGCACCATCACCAGGGTGTCGCTGTCCACGCGGGAGAAGAGCGTGTAGCTCTTGCCGGCGTTGAGCCCCAGCGTGTCCGCCGCGAACTGCCGCGCCTGCAGCACGAGCATCAGCTTCTCGCGCGTCTCCCAGTCCGTGGCCGTGTCCGCCACGATGCTGGTGATGGGGCGGCGCCGGTTGAGGATCTTGCCCTCTTCCCACGCCGCGCGCAGCACGTACCCCGGCGAGCACGCCCCCATGGCCCCCACGACCACCAGGGCGGCCAGGAGCACCCGCCTACCGCGTCTCATCATCTCCCATCCGGACGATCGTGGTTGCGCGGGGCCCGCCCGCCGCGTGCGGGCCCTTCCCCCTCCGCGCAATCTACTCGCCGGGGCGGCGGGCCGGGAGACGCGGTTCGCATCCTGCTGCGGACGATGCGGTGAATGCCAACCGGGAGCACGCGATGGGCGAATATCCGGACGCGATGGCGCTGGACCGGGCGCGGGACGCGTTCTTCGCGCGCTGGGGGCTGGGCGCGGACGGCGGCTACGGCGGCCGCTGGGTGCGCGTGGAGACCCGGCCGGTGCCGGTCTGGTTTCCCAACACGCGCTGCCGGGTGGAGGCCGCGAAGCTCCACGACCTGCACCACGTGGCCACCGGCTACGGCGCGGACTGGGCCGGCGAGGCGGAGATCGCCGCGTGGGAGATCGCCGGCGGGTGCGGGCGGTACGGGTGGGCGTGGCTGCTGAACCTGGGCGCCTTCACCGTGGGGATGGCGCTCTGCCCGCGGCGCCTGTTCCGCGCCTTCGTCCGCGGCCGGCGCGCGCGCACGCTGTACCACGGCGGCTTCGACGAGGCCCGCCTCTCCGCCACCCGCGTCGGCGAGCTGCGCGCGCGGCTGGGCATCACCGCCGCCGACCCGCACCCCACCGCCGGCGACCGCGCGGCGTTCGCGGGGTGGTGCATCGCCGCGGCCGCGTGGCACGGCGGGATCCTGGCCGGCGGCCTGATGGCGGCCTGGATCGCGTGGACGATCGTGAGCTGAGCTACGGCAGCTTCTCCAGCACCATCCACGACCCCACCGTCATGGCGGTGATGCGGCCCGCGGCGTCCTGGTGGAAGGCGAAGCGGCGCGTGCCGTCGGGGCTGCGGAAGAAGAGCGGCTCCACCTCGATCCACGGCTCGTCCCACACCATCAGCGCGCCGTCGTCGCGCACCGTCACCACCACGTCGTCCACGCGCTGCTGGTCCAGGGGGCAGGTGCGGCACCAGGTGGCGCCGCGGTAGGTGCCCGCCAGCCGCCGTAGCCGCGCCGCCGCGCGCGGGTCCGGCGCGGGCACGGCAAAGGTGCGCCGCTCCGGCAGCCAACGGTCCAGCAGCGCCCGCCGCACCACCCGGCGAAAGTCGCTCCCCTCGCGGTGGCCGGCCACGAACAGCCCCAGCCCGTTCTCCGGCAGCAGCATCATCAGCGAGCTGAAGCCGGCGACGTCGCCTCCGTGCTCCAGGATGCGCTCCCCGTGCGTGTCCGACTCCTGCAGCCCCAGCCCCCAGCCCGGCAGGCGCGGGTGCAGCGTGGCCTGCCGCGACAGCATCGCCCGCACGGCGGTGTCGCTCAGGATGCGCGCGCCGTCCAGGCTGCCGCCGCCCAGCAGCGCCAGCATGAAGCGCCCCATGTCGCTCCCCGTGCTGGCGATGGACGACGCCGGCGGCGTGTGGTACCGCTCCCAGGGGACGCTCACCACGCGGCCGCTGTCCACCTCGTACGCCCGCGACAGGTCCGGCCGCAGCCACTCCGGCACCGTCACCTGGGTGCGCTGCATCCCCAGCGGGCCCCAGACGTGGCAGGCCAGGTACCGCTCGAACTCCATCCCCGACACCTCCTCCACCAGCAGCCCGGCC
>DASTLD010000476.1:0-2559 GCA_035715345.1 Longimicrobium sp. | reverse complement strand
CCTGCGCTGGGTGCTGGTGCAGATCGTGACCCAGAGCGGCCCGCGCGCCGCCTGGGAGTTCGTGGACGGGCTGGGCGCCGCCATCACCGCGCGCACCAGCCGCAAGGTCGTGGACGTGGTGGACATGCCCGGCGGCGGCACCAAGCCCGTCTACGAGGACCCCGTCCCGGAGGCCGAGATGTCTCCGGAGGACCAGCGCTGGCTGCGCCTGGCGCGCCAGATCAAGCCGGTGCTGGAGGCGCAGCGCACCGCGCTGCAGCAGGAGAACGAGACCTTCCTCAACTCCTTCCAGGAGCAGGCGCGCATCCTGGTCCGCGCCGCGCTGGCCCGCAGCGAGGAGCGCTCGCTGGCGGAGCAGAAGCGCTACGGGCTGACCACCACCACGACGAGCGAGACCTTCGACACCATCGGCGGGGGCACCGGCGTCCACACCGACATCACCTACGGGATGGCGGACAACGCGGGCACCCGCGGCCTGGGCGTGGCCGCCCGCGAGCTGGCCGGCAAGCTGCGCGCGATCCGCGACATGCAGCGCCAGCGCTCCGGACTGGAGCGACTGCGCTGCAACCCCAACAGCGACGAGTGCTTCGAGACCATCTCCGACCCCGCGCTGCACGCATCGCTGGGCACCCGGCTGGAGGACGCGCGCCGCGACTACCTGGTGGCCCGCCACCTCCGCGAGACGGAGTATCCCGTCCTGGCCGCCTTCGGCAGCAACGGCGTCACGGTGGAGGACGCCCAGCTCGACGGGCTGGAGGACGTGGCCGCGGGGCCCAACCGCGCGGCCGGGGCGCTCAACCGCGAGGTCAACCGCACGCTGGGCAACATCGCCCAGGTGCGCGCGGGGCTGGAGAGCGGCGAGCTCAAGGTGTGGAAGCTCCCCAACATCGTGGGCCTGACCAAGCAGCGCATGGGCATCGCCCCCGGCAGCTACGGGGAGAAGGTGGTGGACGCCAAGGTCCAGGCCGTGGTGGACGACGCCCAGTGGACCGCGCTGGCGCTGGGCGCGCTGGCCATCGGCCTGGGGCTGCTGGCGGCCATCCCCACCGGCGGCAGCAGCGTGGCGGCGGGCGTGGCCTTCGCGGGCGCGGCGGGGGCGGCGGGCGTCAGCGGCTACATGGCCGTGGAGCACCTGCGCGAGTACCAGCTCCAGGCCGCCGCCAACGCCACGGACTTCGACAAGGCGCGCGCCGTCTCGCTGGAGGAGCCCTCGCTCTTCTGGCTGGCGCTGGACATCGTGGGCGCCGTCACGGACCTGCACGGCGCGCTGGCCGCCTTCCGCGCGCTGCGGCCGCTGGTGCGCGAGGCCCTCGCGGCGCGCCGCGCGGTGGCCGCGGGCGGCGCCGCGGCCCCGGGCGCGGACGACGCGCTGCGCCGGCTGACGGACGAGGCGGAGCGGCTGGCCCCAGGCTCCGGCCGCCGCATCGCGGACGACCTGGGCCGCCACGCGGGGCAGGGCGCCGCGGACGCGGAGGGCGCCATGGCGAAGTGGGACGAGACGCTCAACCCCGAGACGCGCTCGTACCTGGTGGACAACCCGGGCGTCCGCGCCACCTACGCGGAGATGGACGACCAGGTGCGCGCGCTGCTCAGCCACTGCGCCAGCATCTGCATCCTGCCCAACGTGACCCGCGAGCAGGTGCGCCGGGTGCGCGCGCTGCTGGACCGCCTGGCCGCCAGCCCGGTGCCGCTGGGGCCGGAGCACATGTACCGCCTCAAGGTCTACTTCCACGTCTCCGGCGGCGACATGGACTGGGCGCTGCGCTTCCTGGAGGCCAACGTCCAGAACGCGAACGACGTGGACGCCGCGCTGGCGCAGGGCTTCCGCCGGCGGGCCATGGAGACCGGCGTCAAGGTGGACCCCGCCGTGGCGCGCAACACGCCGGGCACCGCCACGGGGGGGATGGGGCTGCCCCGCGTGGAGAACGCCGACGAGTGGCTGCGGCTCACCGGCGGCAGCGTGGGCCTGATCCCCGAGCAGATCGCGGCGCAGCTCCGCGGGCGCAGCTTCGCGACCTTCGACGACATGCGCCGGGCGTTCTGGACCGCGGTCGCCAACGACCCCGTGCTCTCGGCGGACTTCATCCCCAGCAACGTGGCGTGGATGGCGGGCGGCGGCGCGCCGCGGGTGGGCTCCGGGCAGAAGCTGGGGGCGCGCGGCCGCTTCGACCTGCACCACGTGACGCCCATCGAGAACGGCGGCGCCGTGTACGACCTGGACAATCTGGTGGTGGTCAGCCCCGACTACCACGACCGCATCCACAACCGCGGCGCGCAGTAGCCGTGGCCGGGCGATGAGCGGGCGCGGCAGGGAGGCGCTGGACGGCGCCCCGCGGGAGGATCGCGCCTCCCCCGGCGGCCGCCGCGCCGCGCGCGAGGCCGCGGACGCGCAGGGGGCCGGCGCCGGCGTGCCGCGCTTCCTGCGCGGCGCCGTGGCGGAGGCGCCCGCGTTCACCCCCACCGGCCTCTCCATCCAGCGCGCCCCCGCGTACGGTGCCGCCGCCGCGCTCCCCGCGCCGCCGCCCTCGTACGCGCCGCCTTCCCCCGCGGCGGAGGCGC
>DASTLD010000475.1:0-25485 GCA_035715345.1 Longimicrobium sp. | reverse complement strand
TCCAGCACGGGGATGTCGCGCTCGTACTCGATCTCCACCTTCGCGGCGAGCAGCGCGTCGCGGTCCTCGTGGGCCAGCAGCAGGATGGGCTCGGCCACGTGGTTGATCTCGCGGCCGGCCAGGTACGGCTGGTCGTGCTCGATGAGCGCCACGAAGTTGCACCGCTCGCCGGGGATGTCCGCCGCCTGGACGATGGTGAAGCCGGTGGTGTCGAAGTCGAAGCGGACGGAGCGTATGCGGCCGCGCGGGATGGTGGAGCGGATGGTGCGCCCGTGCAGCATGCCGGGGAACACCACGTCGTCCACGTACTTCGCCGCGCCGGTCGTCTTGAGCATGCCGTCCTTGCGGGCGACGTTGCGGCCAACGGCGGGGGTCATGGGGTCGGGGCGGGGGATGGGGTCACGTGCGCGAAGGGCGTGAGTGCGAAAGTGCGAACGTCGTGTGCGAAGCGGAGCCGTGCGCGAAGGCGGGCGCCCCCACCCGCTCGCTCAGGCTCGCACCCTCCCCCAAGTCTGGGGGAGGGTTGCTGGTCCTGCGCGACGGGCCATCCGCCGCGCAGCTCAGGTCTCCCCCTCTCCGGCGCCGCGTGACGGAGACCCTCCGGCCGCACGGTGCTTCTCGGGCGCGGGGGAGGGGGCCGGGGGGTGGGGCCCCGCGCAGACCTCACCCCCTCTCCCGCTCCGCGGGGGAGGGGAAGCGAGGAACGAGCGGGGAGGGGGCCCGAGCGGACCTCCGCCCCGGAAACAAATAACCTCCGAACCGCGAAGCGCAATGACCACGCGCCCCGGATCGCTTGTTTGAGCACGCCCCGCATCGTATCCTCCCCCTCCGGACCCGTCACGCCGCACCCGACGACCCTTCGCACTCACGCACTCACGCACTCCCCACCGTGTCCCCCATCCCCCCCATCACCATCGCCTACCCGGACTGGGTCGCGGACGTCGTGGACTGGGACCACGCCTTCGCCTCCGATGAGGAGAAGATGCGGTTCGCCATCCGGCTGTCGCGCGAGAACGTAGTGCGCGGCACCGGCGGCCCGTTCGGCGCCGCCATCTTCGAGGCCGGCAGCGGCCGCCTGGTCTCCGTGGGGATGAACAGCGTGGTGCGCCTGAACAACTGCACGCTGCACGGGGAGATGATGGCCTTCATGACCGCCCAGGCGCGGCTGAAGACCTTCACCCTGCGCAAGCCGGATGGGCCCGCGTACGAGATGGCCACGTCGTGCGAGCCGTGCGCCATGTGCCTGGGCGCCACGCTGTGGAGCGGCGTGACGCGCGTGCTGTGCGGCGCGCACCGCGACGACGCGCGCCGCCTGCGCTTCGAGGAGGGGCCCGTCTTCCCCGACTCGTACGAGTACCTGGAGGAGCGCGGCATCGAGGTCGTGCACGGCGTGCTGCGCGCGGAGGCCAACGAGGTGCTGGAGCTCTACCGCTCCCGCAGCGGCGTCATCTACAACGGATAGCCATCACCCGAATGCAGCAGTCCCTTTCCGAGAACGACGTCGCCGCGGCGGCGGCCCGCCTGCGCAACGCCAACGCCGCGTTCATGCGCCGCTACCCCGGCGAGAACGCCCGCCGCCAGCCGGTGCACACCGTCTACGGCGGCGCGCAGCTCTTCCGCGCCGACAGCACCGTCAAGCTGGGCGAGGTGGCCCGCCGCGCCCTGGCCGAGTACGCGCCGGACGCGGGCACGCTGCTGGAGGCCATCGGCATCGAGGCGGCGCTCGCGGAGCGCGTCTACGAGCGCGTGCGCGAGAAGCTGGAGCGCGAGCCGGTGGAGGACTTCCGCATCGACTTCGAGGACGGCTACGGCAACCGCCCGGACGCGGAGGAGGACGGGCACGCCGTCTCCACCGCGCGGGAGGTGGCGAAGGGGATGCAGGCGGGCACGCTGCCGCCGTTCATCGGCATCCGCGTCAAGCCGCTCAACGAGGAGCTGCGCGGCCGCAGCCTGCGCACGCTGGACCTCTTCCTGACCTCGCTCGTCGGCGCGTCGGGCGGCAGGCTGCCGGACAACTTCGTCCTGACGCTGCCCAAGGTCACCATCCCCGAGCAGGTGGCGTTCTTCGCGGACATGCTGGAGATGCTGGAGCCGCGGCTGGGGCTGGAGACGGGCGCGCTGCGCTTCGAGGTGATGGTGGAGGTGCCGCAGGCCCTGATCAGCGCCGCGGGCGACTGCGCGCTGCCGCGCTTCCTGGACGCCGGCGGCGGGCGCATCGTGGCCGCGCACATGGGCACCTACGACTACACGGCCGGCGTGGGCATCACCGCCGCGCACCAGCGCATGCGCCACCGCGCCTGCGACTTCGCGCGCCACGTGATGCAGGTGGCGCTCGCGGGCACGGGCGTGTGGCTGTCGGACGGATCGACCAACGTGATGCCGGTGCCCGTCCACCGCGGCGCGGAGCTGACGCCGGACCAGCGCCGCGAAAACCGCGACACGGTGCACCGCGCGTGGAAGCTGCACTACGACGACGTGCGGCACTCGCTGGTGCACGGCTTCTACCAGGGGTGGGACCTGCATCCGGCGCAGCTCCCCACCCGCTACGCGGCCGTCTACGCCTTCTTCCTGGAGGGGCTGGACGCGGCGGCGGAGCGGCTGCGCAACTTCGTGGAGAAGGCCGCGCAGGCCACGCTGGTGGGCGACGTGTTCGACGACGCGGCCACGGGGCAGGGGCTGCTGAACTACTTCGTGCGGGGCATCAACTGCGGCGCGCTGACCGAGCAGGAGGCGCTGGAGATGACCTCGCTGACGCTGGACGAGCTGCGCGGCCGCTCCTTCGTGCAGATCCTCAGGAACCGCCAGGGCTGAACTGAAAACTGCAGTCTCACGCGGAGACGCGGAGGGCGCGGAGGACCATCGTTCTCCGCGCCTTCCGCGTCCCGCTACACCGGGGCCGACGGCGGCTCCGCGCAACGGATCGGAGACACGATGAGCACGGCCACGAGGACGGACCCGCAGCCGACCGCGCCGCACGCCGCGGACAGCCACGACCTGATCCGCGTGCAGGGCGCCCGCGAGAACAACCTCAAGGACGTCAGCATCGAGATCCCCAAGCGCCGGCTGACGGTCTTCACCGGCGTCTCCGGCTCGGGCAAGAGCTCGCTGGTGTTCGACACCATCGCCGCGGAGTCGCAGCGGCTGATCAACGAGACCTACAGCGCCTTCGTGCAGGGCTTCATGCCCACGCTGGCGCGGCCGGAGGTCGACGTGCTCGACGGCCTGACCACGGCCATCATCGTGGACCAGGAGCGCATCGGCGCCAACCCGCGCTCTACCGTCGGCACCGTGACGGACGCCAACGCGCTGCTGCGCATCCTCTTCAGCCGCCTGGGAAAGCCGCAGATCGGCCCCCCCATCGCCTTCTCGTTCAACGTCCCCATGCGCAAGGCGAGCGGGGCGATGACGGTGGACAAGGGGAAGGGGGAGCGGATCGTGGTGCGCGACGCCGTCTACTACGGCGGCATGTGCCCGCGCTGCGAGGGCATGGGCCGCGTGTCCGACTTCGACCTGGCGCAGCTCTACGACGATGCGAAGTCGCTCAACCAGGGGGCGCTCACCATCCCCGGCTACAGCATGGACGGCTGGTACGGCCGCATCTTCCGCGGCTGCGGCTTCTTCGACCCGGACAAGCCCATCCGCCAGTACGGCAAGAAGGAGCTGCACGACCTGCTCTACAAGGAGCCCACCAAGATCAAGGTGGACGGCATCAACCTGACCTACGAGGGGCTGATCCCCAGGATCCAGAAGTCGATGCTGTCCAAGGACGTGGAGGCGCTGCAGCCGCACGTGCGCGCGTTCGTGGAGCGGGTGATCACGTTCATGACGTGTCCCGACTGCGGCGGCACGCGGCTCAACGAGGCGGCGCGGTCCGCGAAGATCAGGGGGAAGAACATCGCCGACGTGTGCGCCCTGCAGATCAGCGACCTGGCCGCGTGGGCCCGCGGCCTGGACGCGCCCGCGGTGGCGCCGCTGCTGGAAAAGCTGCTGCACACGCTGGACTCGTTCGTGGAGATCGGGCTGGGCTACCTGTCGCTGGACCGTCCGTCGGGCACGCTGTCGGGCGGCGAGGCGCAGCGCACCAAGATGATCCGCCACCTGGGCTCCCCGCTCACCGACGTGACCTACGTCTTCGACGAGCCCACCGCGGGGCTGCACCCCCACGACGTGCAGCGGATGAACGACCTGCTGCTGCGGCTGCGCGACAAGGGTAACACGGTGCTGGTCGTGGAGCACGAGCCGGAGACCATCGCCATCGCCGACCACGTGGTGGACCTGGGCCCCGGCGCCGGCACGGCCGGCGGCACCGTCTGCTACGAGGGCAGCGTGGAGGGGCTGCGGGCCAGCGGCACCCTGACCGGCCGCCACCTGGGCGACCGCGCGGCGCTCAAGGAGACGGTGCGCACCCCCGCCGGCACGCTGCCCATCCGCGGCGCCACGACGAACAACCTGCGCAACGTGGACGTCGACGTCCCGCTCGGGGTGCTCGTCGTCGTCACCGGCGTCGCGGGCTCCGGCAAGAGCTCGCTCCTGCACGGCTCCATCCCCGCCTCGGCCGGCGTGGTGTCGGTGGACCAGGCGCCCATCCAGGGCTCGCGCCGCAGCAACCCGGCCACGTACACCGGACTGCTCGAGCCCATCCGCAAGGCGTTCGCGAAGGCCAACGGCGTCAAGCCGGCGCTGTTCAGCGCCAACTCGGAAGGCGCGTGCCCCGCCTGCAACGGCGCGGGCGTCGTCTACACCGACCTGGCGATGATGGCCGGCGTCGCGACGGTCTGCGAGGAGTGCGGCGGCAAGCGCTTCCAGGCGGAGGTGCTCACCTACAAGCTGGGCGGCAGGGACATCAGCGAGGTGCTCGCGATGCCGGTGGCCGAGGCGGCGGAGTTCTTCGGGGTCGGCCCCGCGAAGACCCCGGCGGCCCACGCGGTCCTGTCGCGGCTGGCGGACGTGGGGCTCGGCTATCTCTCGCTGGGCCAGCCGCTGACCACGCTGTCCGGCGGCGAGCGGCAGCGGCTCAAGCTGGCCACCCACATGGGCGACAAGGGCGGGACCTACGTGCTCGACGAGCCCACCACCGGCCTGCACCTGGCCGACGTCGAGCAGCTGCTGGGGCTGCTGGACCGGCTGGTCGACGCCGGCAAGTCGGTCATCGTCATCGAGCACCACCTCGCGGTGATGGCCCACGCCGACTGGATCATCGACCTGGGCCCCGGCGCCGGCCACGACGGCGGCCGCATCGTCTTCGAGGGCACCCCCGCCGACCTGGTCGCCGCCCGCTCCACCCTGACCGGCCAGCACCTCGCGGCGTACGTATCCGGCTGAGCGGAGACGCTCCTCCAGGGCTGACGGAAACTGCAGGTTCACGCGGAGACGCGGAGGACGCAGAGAGTTTTTCTCCGCGTCCTCCGCGTCTCTGCGTGAGGCTCTTTTGCGCCGTCCTGATCCGTCCGCTCGGGGGCTGTCCGTTCTTCCGCGGCGTGCGCGTTGTCCTCCTGTTTTCCTTCCGGCGGCATCCCTCGGCGCCGCGACCCTCCCGGCGTCCGGCCGCCCTCCCTCGCGTCCCAGGAGGCACCATGCCCCGCCGCGCTCCATCCCCATCCACCCGCATCGCCGCGGTCCTGCTGCTGGCCGCCGCGGCATCCGCCTGCCGCGACCAGCTCCCCGACGCGGAGATCCCGCCCGGGACCGCGCCGGCCGCCTCGGGTGCGGCGGGGTCGCTCCAGTACTTCGGCTACGTGGGCAACGGCGACGACGACTGGGGGCTGGCCATGACCAAGGGCTTCACCAACTTCGCGCACGTGGCCACGCGCAACAGCACGACGGACCCGTTCGTCCGCGACCGCGTCACGGCCATCGCCCAGCGCGGGCTCAAGGCCACCATCGACCTGGGCCGCATCTTCTGGTGCGACTACGTGGGCGACGACTCGTTCCGCTTCCGCTGCAACGACTGGGAGGCGCGCTGGGCGCAGTGGAAGGCGTTCAACGCGGGGATCCTGACGCCGGACAAGGTGCTGGCGTTCGCGGTGCTGGACGAGCCGTTCAACCGCAACGTCAACATGGCCCACTACGAGGAGCTGGTGCTGCGCGTCAAGGCCGACTTCCCGTGGGCAAAGACGTGGATGTTCGAGGGCGCCTGCATCGTGATGAACGAGTGGTGCGGCTACGCACCGGGCTCGAACGCCTTCGCCCGGTACACGGGCACGCTCCCCGGGGTGGACTGGATCGGCATCGACCAGTACATCATCCACCCCGCCACCAACTCCACCTTCCAGAACGCCCGCTCGCGCATGAAGGCCCGCTTTCCGGGCAAGCAGTGGGCGTACGTGATGGACGGGTGGTGGACCCCCGGGCACGCCGCCACGTTCGGCGCCAGGGAGAGCATGCGGGCCATCGCCCGCGAGTGGTACGACGTGGCGCGCGCCGATCCCAGCGCGGTGCTGCTGGGCGTCTTCTTCTGGCCCGGCAGCCAGGGCTCGCTGGAGTCCCCGTGCTCCGTGCTGCTGGAGCACGTGGCCATCGGCCGGGCCATCACCGGAAAGGCGCGCGTGAACTCCGCGCAGCCCGTGGGCCGGCTGCAGGGCGTCTACCCGAGCACGGGCGGCGCCGGCGCCACCGTCTTCGGCTACGCGGCGGACCCGGACGGCACGGTCTGCGAGAACCCGCGCGTGGACCTGTACGGCGACGGGCAGTACCTGGGCGGCGGGACGTTCCCGGCCAACGCGGCTCCGGGGTACACGGCCTACTACTACACGGGGGCGGGCGGCACCGGCGTGGCGTGGCAGTTCCGCGCCAACCTTCCCGCGGGCGTCAGCGGCATGCGCATCACCGCCGTGGCGCGCGACCTGGACGCCGGCAGCGTGACGCTGCCCAGCAACTGCGCGGAGAGCCCGGCCTGCGTGTGGTACTCGCAGTTCTCCGAGCCCAAGGGATACATGGACGGGATCAGCGTCACCGGCGTGGCCTCCGGCTGGGTGTGCGATCCCGACGCGCCGCAGGTGTCCAGCAAGGTTCGCCTCGCGCTGGACGACGGCAGCACCATCGGCACCTACACCACCAACCTGGGCAGCGAGCAGGCGGTGGCCGACGAGTGCGGCGGCGGCTACACGCACCGCTTCCAGGTGCAGCTCCCCGCCAGCACGCGCGGGCGCCTGATCACGGCCTACGCGCAGGACCTGGTCGCGGGCGAGGTGCAGATCCCGTGGATCTGGCCGTGCGAGTGGTTCTGCTCCTGGTAGGACAGGAAGGAAACGGCGGTCTCACGCAGAGACGCGGAGGGCGCAGAGGGTTTCTCCGCGCCCTCCGCGTCTCCGCGTGAGGCGTTCAGTCCCTCCCCCTCCGCACGCGCGTTACGGCCCGCACTCCGCATCGTCGAGCGCGCCGTGGATGGTCCACGACCCGCGCCGGGACCGGATGCGGACTTCCACCTCGTACGTCACGTAGTACGTCGTGGCTTGCGGCGCCTGGCAGGGGAGCTCCGTTTCCCCCGGTTCTCCCACGCGAGAGAAGACCTTGCCGCGCTTCACGAGCACGCGGTACTCGCCGTCCGAATACGCGCCGCCCAGGCCAAGCGGAAGACTCTCCTCCTTGCGCGTCAGCTCGCGCCGCTGGCCGTCGATGCCCAGGAAGATGCGCCCGCCCCAGCAGCCGTCGTTGATGAACGGAATCCCCGGCTCTTCGAGGGTGGCTTCCCCGGGCGGCTTGTCGAAGACCAGGATGGAAGCCGTGCAATCGTCCCCCGATACGTCCATCAGGGGCGGCAGCGGATGCGCGCGCGGGGGGTTGGTCCCGCACGCGAGCAGGCCGGCCAGGCAGCAGATCACCGCGCGATGCATTTGCTTTCAGTGGAGGGGAGGATTGGGAGATCGTGGCGGCGGGACGAGTGCCTCGCGAGGGCGGAGGCCCCCTCCCCGCTCGTTCCTCGCTGCCCCTCCCCCAACTTCGGGGGAGGGGCGTTCGCACCGGGGCCGTCGGGGTCGATGGGCCGTCCTGGATCGCTTACTTCGCTCCGGCGGCGATCCACTGGCGCAGCACGTCGCGCTCCGCGTCGGTCATCCAGGTCTTGTTCGCGGGAGGCATCGTCTTTGTTTCGACGGCGCGGGCCAGGATGCGCTGGGCGCGGGCGCGCACCTGTTCCGGCGTGTCGAACGCGATGCCGGCGGGGGGCACGCCCAGGCTGCGGTCCGCCGGGCTCGCGGAGTGGCAGACGGTGCAGCGCTTCTGGACCACGGCGAACGCGGCGTCGAACGAGCCGGCGTGCGCCACGCCGGCGGCGGGAGCGGCCGCCCGCGGCTGCGCGGAGAGCAGGTACAGCGCGGCGATGCCCGCGGCGACCGTGGCGGCCAGGACGGGCCTCCAGCGCGGGAAGGTGAAGCGGACGTTCATCACGTGGCGCACGGCGGCGCCCGCCAGCACCAGCACCGCCAGCAGCAGCCAGTTGCGCTCGTGGCCGTAGATGCCCGGAAAGTGGCTGCCGACCATCAGCACCACCACCGGAAAGGTCAGGTAGTTGTTGTGGATGGAGCGCGACTTGGCCAGCAGCGCCGGCCCCTTCTCCGGCTCGCGGCCCGCCTCCACCGCGGCCACGAGCTGCCGCTGCGACGGGACGATGATGCGGAACACGTTGCCCGCCATCAGCGTCCCCAGCATGGCGCCCAGGTGCAGGAACGCCGCGCGCCCGCTGAAGAGCTGCGTCAGCCCGTACCCCGCCGCGATGATCAGCCCGAAGCCCAGCACCACGCCCGCGCGGCCCGTGCGCGTCACCAGCTCGCCCAGGACGAAGTGGTAGAGGAGCCACGCCGCCGCGAGCAGCCCGAAGCCGATGCCCGCCGCCTCCAGCGGCGACAGCTCCGCCGCGCGGGCGCCCTCCATCAGCAGCGCGCCGCCGCTGGCGTAGTAGACGATGGCCAGCAGCGCGGCGCCGGTCAGCCAGGTGGTGTACGCCTGCCACTTGAACCAGTGCAGCGGCCGCGCGCGGTCCCAGCCGGTCAGGTCCTTCCGGATGAAGTAGAAGCCGCCGCTGTGCAGCAGCCAGATCTCGCCCTGGATGCCAGGATCGCCGTCCTTCGCGGGCAGCAGGTTGCGGTCGAGCCAGTTGTACAGCATGGAGTTGCCGATCCACATGATCCCCGCGATCACGTGGGTCCAGCGGAACACCAGGTCCAGCAGCTCGCGCACGTCGCCGCCCACGTGGATCAGCTTCCGCGGTAGGTGGAGTAGCCGAACGGGCTCAGCAGCAGCGGCACGTGGTAGTGCTGGCCCGTGTCGGTGATCTCGAAGAGGATGGACACGCTGGGGTAGAAGCTGCCCAGCCCCTGCCCGCGGAAGTAGCTGCCCGTGTCGAACGTGAGCCGGTAGGTGCCGCGCTCGATCTCGCGGCCCTCGGGCACCAGCGTGCGCAGGCGCCCGTCCGCGTCCGTGAAGCCGCGCCCCACGGGCGACGCCCTGGCGTCGTGCACCCGCTCGAGCGTCACGTGGATGCCGCCGGCCGGGCGCCCGCGCGCGGTGTCCAGCACGTGCGTGGTGATGCCGCTCATCGCCGTCCCTCCTCCTCCGTCATCGCCAGCAGCTTCTCCAGGCGCAGGCGCGTGATCCTGCGCTGCTCCTCCGCGGCGACGCGCAGCTCCGTCTCCGGGTCGTTGCCCAGCCGCGAGCGGAGGATGGACAGCAGCTCGTCCGCGCCGCGGCCGCTGGCGCACACCAGGTAGATGTGCCCGAAGCGCTCCTCGTAGGCGCGGTTGCCCTCCGCCAGCGCGCGGCGCGTCTCGTCCGCCGCGCTGTCCATCCCCGCCTGCTCCCCGCGCGACCAGCCCTGCTCGCGGCCGGTCTGCGCGCGCTCCGCCCTGCGCTCGCCGATGCGGGGGTGCGCGCGGAAGGCCTCCAGCCAGTCCTCGCGCGGCAGCCCCCACCAGGTGCGGTCCGCGGCCTCCATCAGCTCGTCCGCATCCGCGAACGGGCGCTGCGCCGCCATCTCACGCGCCCAGCGCCGCGAGCCGCAGCAGGTGAGCAGCTCCGCCTCCGCCTCGTGCGCCGGGAGCCGGTTGAGCCGGGCGATGCCGTCCGCCATCACCCCGCCGCCAGCGTGCCGAACAGCCGCATGCGCGCCACGCCGCCGTCGGGAAAGATGCTCAGCCGCACGTGGGTCAGGTCGCCGATGCGATGGACCTCTTCCTCGAAGCGGTGGCGGGCGTGCGGCTGCAGCGGGGCGGCCAGGAACGGCTGCCACGCGGCGGTCTCCAGCGCCTCGGCCGCCGCCCCGGGCGCGTCCAGCCCCTCCAGCGTGAAGCGCGCGGGCGCGTTGCCGCGAAAGTGGTCGGTGTCGATCTCCACGCGGTGGAGGGACCCCCGCTCCGCCAGCCGGACGACGGACCAGTCGTGGCCGGGGCCGCGGCGCCGGCGCGTCTCCCAGCCGTCGCCCATGAACAGCGAGCGCCCGGGCAGGATCAGGTTCTGGCGATGCCCGAAGAACATGTCGCTGCACGACACCACCCATCCCCCGTTCTCCAGCGCCGCCAGGTCCGCCTCGCCGCCGTCCAGCACGAACCGCGGCCAGCGCGGCACCACGTCGCCGTACACGCGCAGCCGCGCCACGCCGCCGTCCGGGTAGATGTTGAGGCGCAGGTGGGTGGCGGCCGTCGGCGCCGCGAGCAGGAAGCGGTTGGGCGAGTTGCCCTGCAGCGGCGTCCGCGGCACGGCCTCCGTCCACGCCGCCTGCTCCGCGATGCGGCGCGGGTCGGGGACGCCCTCCACGCTGCACGCCTCGATGGAGCAGTGCTCGGGGTAGTTGCCGCGGAAGTGCGTGGTGTCCACCACCACGGCGCGCACGATGCCCGGCGCGCCCAGGCGCACGATGCACCAGTCGTGGCCGGGCTCGCGGCGGCGGCGCGTCTCCCAGCCGTCCATCCACTTGCCGCGCTCCGTGTACTCCCCCTCGCGCCACTCCGCGGGGTGCGGCTTGAGCAGGTTCTCCTTGGCCGCGAAGAACTCGTCGTTGGCCAGCAGCACCGCGCCGCCCAGCCGCTCGGACGCCAGGTCGACGAGGTCGTCGTGTTCGCTCATGCCGTGGGAGTGCGGTGCAGGGTGCGGCCGGAGGGAGGGGCGAAAGTGGCGCCGTCGTGGACGGGCTCGCCGCGCAGCCAGGTGCCGAGCACCACGCCCGGCAGCCGCAGCCCCGTGTACGGCGAGAACCGGTGGCGCTGGTGCAGCAGGTGGGGCTCCACGGTCAGCTCCGCGTCGGGGTCCCACGCCACCAGGTCCGCGTCCGCGCCGGGGACGATGGCGCCCTTGCGGCCCTCCAGCCCCGCCAGGCGCGCGGGCGCCGCGCACATCCACTCCGCCACGCGGGCCGCAGTATACCCGCGCGCCCGCGCCCCCCGCCAGACGACGGAGAGCGTGAGCTGCAGCGAGGGGATGCCGCCCCACGCGCGCAGGAAGTCGCCGCCGCCCACCAGCTTGGTCTCCGGCGGGGCGGGGGAGTGGTCGCTGGCGACGAGGTCGATGTCCCCCGCGCCGAGCGCATCCCACAGCAGCTCGCGGTTGGCCAGGCGGCGGATGGGCGGCGCGCACTTGAGCTCCGTGGCGCCGTCCGGGATCTCCTCCGCCGCGAAGTGCAGGTAGTGCGGGCAGGTCTCCACGGTGAGCGGCAGGCCCTCGCTCCGCGCCTTTCGCAGCAGCGGCAGCGCCTGCGCGGCGGAGAGGTGCACGACGTGGACGCGCGTGCCGTACTCGCGGCACAGGCGCACCAGCAGCTCGACCGCCTCCACCTCCGCCGCGCCCGGCCGCGAGCGCAGGTAGGTGCCGTAGCGCCGCGGATCCTCGCCCGCGACGTCGGCCGTCGCGCGGTCGATGGGGCCCGGCGCCTCCGCGTGCACCAGCAGCGGCGCGCCCAGCTCGGCGAGCACCGGCATCGCCCGGCGCAGGTCCGCCTCCCCGACGTGCGCGAACTCGGGGACGCCGGACGGGACCATGAAGCACTTGAAGCCGAGCACGCCCGCGTCCCACAGCGCGCGCAGCTCGCCCGCGTTGCCCGGCACCACGCCGCCCCAGAAGCCCACGTCCACCGCCAGCTTGCCCCGCGCGGCCTGCCGCTTGGCCTCCAGCGCTGCGACGGTGGTGGTGGCGGGGATGCTGTTGAGCGGCATGTCCACCAGCGTCGTGACGCCGCCGGCGGCCGCGGCGCGGGTGGCGGTCTCGAAGCCTTCCCACTCGGTGCGGCCCGGCTCGTTGACGTGGACGTGCGTGTCCACGATCCCCGGCATCAGCACCGCCGCGCCCACGTCCACCACCTCCGCATCGCCCGGCGCGTCGTCGTACGCCGTCACGGCCGCGATCACCCCCTCGCGCACGTGCACCGCCGCGGGACCCATCCCGCCGGGCGTGACGACGTTCTGCCCGCGGAACACGCGCGTCACGGGAGGACCTGGGGATCAGGAAGCATTCGAGCCGGACTGGGCGGGGGGATGAGGGACGGGCGGATGCGGCAGGATGGCGGCGCGCGGTGGATTCCGCAACGGCGACCGTGGCACGGATGTGTGGGACACACCTGCACGGCTAAGTAAACTTGCACCACAGCAGGTTCGTTCTCGATCCGCACCACAGCCACGGGAAGGTAAAGTCGATGCGGCGTGCGGATTGCACCTCTCGTGTGGGAAAGACTTCATCGGTCGCAACGCAGGAGGAAGTTCGATGGCGCGGATCGAACACCACTACATCGGGGGCAAGAGCGCGAGCGAAGAAGGGTTGGTGCGCATTAACTGGAATGGCGCGCTCCCGCTTCCACCTGACACGGCTTCCCCTCGGCAAATACTTGACTTCGCGACGATCGTCGCGTTGAGCGAATCCAGAAATTCAGTGGAGTTGCCGAGGATTCTCGGACTTGCGGTGCGAGCATACGAACAAGAGTACAACGTACAGCGCGTACCGATTAACGACTGACGTCCCACTGCTGGTTGGCACTCAGGGCCGATATGGCCCGGAGACGCGAATCATTCGGGCCGGATTGGGCGGGGGATGAGGGACGGGCGGACGCGGCACGATGGCGGCGCGCGCCGTGTTTGCCCCTCAAATCGTCTATCTGACGTTGAAGACTCCGTCACGCTGCGGTTGGACGCTTCGGCGTAGGGCGTATCCGCCGTAGCAGGAGCGCTGTGGGCAGAGCAGAATATACGAGCGCGAATGCAATTGCGGGGAGGCTATCGGGCGAGCTGTCAAACACAATGTACCAGCTCGCAGCCAGCCCGACGCACGCGAACAGCCAACTGGCCTGCGAAAGACCGATCTCCTTGAGGAAATCCTGTCCCTCTGGTGATGCTGCGATCGCGCGACGGCGTATCCGTGCGAGCATCTCTGCCCAGATTAACCAGAACGCCCCAGTCACGAGCAGGAATACTAATCGTACTGGGATCTTGCCTAGCGGTGTAACCGGGTTCCAATCGAGGCGATTCGATCCTCCGATCATCCACGCGATGATTCCGAATAGAATAACCAGACCCCATTTCAGCAGATCGACATAGAGCAAGACGCAATCCTTCTCGTTCATTTTCCCCTCGCATTCAGAGTGGGGATATGTCCGGCTGAGCCGGTGGCGCGAGCCGGCGCGGCCTGCCCGCTCGTGCTCTTCCAGGGCGATTAGGCGCTGATCTCAGCCCTTCCGAGAGCCAACACAAGGGCCATCGCGCGACCTCTATTCGGCAAGCAGCAACGCGAGCTTCGCCGCGGCCGTCACCGGACCTGCTCCGGGTCGAAGAGCCACATGCCGACGATGCGGCCGCCGTGCACGCGGTACACGGCCATCCCCTCGGCCGGCTCGCCGGGAAGGCCCATCCCCGTGACGCGCTCGCGGGTGACCACCCATTCGCCGCTGGCCATGATCTCCATGAGCTCGATGCGCTGCTCCGGCCAGCGCGAGAAGATGCCGCGGTACATCCCGTCGACCTTCGCGCGGTCCAGCACCATTGCGGCCGGCTGCCGCCCCGCCGTGCCCGTGTGCACCTCCAGCGAATCGCCCATCACGGCCATCACCCGCGGGAGGTCGTGCGCCGCCTGCGCGGCCACGTGCTCGCGGACCGCCTGTGGCGTGCGCGGGTCCTTCTCCTCCATCGAACCGTTGAAGATCCACGTCCCCCGCACGCGCCCGGCGCGGACCTGGTAGACCAGGATCGATTCGAACGCGGCGCTGTCTCCGCGCGTGCCGTACCGCTCGCGCGCGGCCACCCAGTTGCCCGCTGCGATCACCTGCGCGAGCTCCATCCGCTCCGACGACGGCATCTCGAAGCCCGCGGCGTACATCCCGCGCGCCTCCTTCCACGTGAACACGCCCGGCGTGGCGGGCAGGTCCTCCACCGGTGGGGGATGCACCTCCAGCGTGTCCGCGATCACCGCCATCAGCCGCTCGATGTCCTTCGCCACCTGCGCGGCGAAGTGCTCGCGCACCACCGCTTCCGGCGTCGCGGGCGCCGGCTGGGCCGCTACGGTGTATGCGGCCATCAGACACGCGGGCACGACGCTGAGAACGTTGAAACGCATGGTCGGACAGTTGGCGGGGCAGGGGTGAAGAAGAGCCGGCGGTGCGGTGTGCGTGACCAGGGACTCAGGCCGTCGATCCGCTCAACCCCGCCAACTCGCGCCGGAGGAGCTCTTCGAGATGCCGGATGTTCTTGTAGACCAGGCAGCGTTGTCCCTGTACATCGAACTTCAGCTCCTCCGCATCTCTCGTGAGGAGAACGGTGGGAACGCCGCGTCCCCACGCATAGCCCACCTCCAGGTAGACGTTGGGATTCGCGGAGGTGAGGTCTGCGACGAGCAGCGCAGCGCTGTCGATTCGCTCCTTCACCCAGCGGATCACGTCGCCGGTAAACGTCGCGAGGTCCGCGCGCTCACACAGGTATCCCGACGCGTTGACAGCTCCCTGGATCCCGTAGTGGAACAGGTCGCTGAACTCCTCCGCGAACGGCATTGCGACGAACACGTGGGGCTTCGTTGCCGACGAGGCCCCTGCGTCGTCCAGCGACTGGCGTAGAGTCGATTGGCCCGACCGGGAACTCAGCCGCTTGCCCGTCTCCGCACCGGTTCCGTCGTCCATTGCCTCCAGCAGTCGCGAGAGGCGCTCGGCCCGGCTGCTGGCCCGTTCGACGATGGTGATGCGTTCCAGAGACCGGGGATACTCGGCGGCCTCGATGGCGTCCATGATACCGCCGATTTCCGCCCGAAACGCTTCGGATTCGTCCAGCCCGAAGCCAACGCCATGCAACGTGAGACAGAGATAACGCGTCTCCGGCAGTCCGATGGCCAGGATCCGGAGCACGTCGTGCGCGAACCGTCGAATGTTCTCGTATCCGAACGAGTGGAGATCCTCCACGCCGAGTAAGATCGTGTGCCGGGCTCCCAGCACACCTCCGGATTCGATCAGCAGATGCTGCCCCGGTCGCGGGAAGGACGGGATAGTGACTCCCCCGTTATTGAGCGCTTGCACGACGAGCCGGTCGGCACCGTACAAAGCCTGCGCGTACTTCAGTGCCAGTACGTCAGTTGGGTAGGAGAGCGCGTCACCCGCTTCGACCGCTACTGAGATGCTTCCGCTGATTATCAGCCCCATGCGATGCTGCCTCTCGGGTCCTTGTGCGCTTTCACGATGCGATTCCGGACAGGGAGATAGGCCGCAGGCGCTGGACGATGGATGCGAGGGCCAGCGCCTTCTCCTCGCCGCGCGGCGGCGCGACGATCTGCAGGCCCGCCGGCATCCCCGCGGGGTCCACGCCCGCGGGGACGGAGGCGACCGGCAGGCCCGTCAGGCTCAGCACGAAGGTGGGCGCGATCCAGTCGACGTACGTCTCCATCTCCCGCCCGCCCACCGTGCGCGGAAAGTTCTCCTCCACGGGGAAGGGGGGGACGGCCATCGTGGGCGTGAGCAGGAAGTCGTAGCGTCCGAAGAACTCGCGGAAGGTCTCCCAGATGCGGCGCCGCGCCGCCTCCGCCGCGCCGATCTCCTGCGTTGTGGTGGCCAGGCCGGCGCGGATGTTGTTGGCGACGTTGGTGCCGAAGCGGTCCACCTTGTCCAGGTGGGGGTGCAGCATGGACACGAACCACAGCCCCCGCAGCGCCAGGAACGCCTTGCGCCCGTACGACAGGTCCAGCGCGATCTCGTCCACCTTCGCGCCCGCGGACTCCAGCGAGAGCGCAGCGTCGCGGCACACGCGCTCCACGTCCGCGTCGATGCCGATGCCCGCGATGTCCGGGCAGTAAGCAATGCGCAGCCCGCTCGCGTCCGCGCGCCGCACGGTGCCCACGAAGTCGCGCCCCTCCACCGGCTGCGCCAGCGGCGAGTACTCGCTGGCGCCGGCAAGCGCGGACAGCGCGAGCGCCACGTCCTCCGCGGTGCGGCCCATCGTCCCGGTCACCTGGAGCGGGTCCCACAGGTAGTTGCTGGGCACCGTGGGGATCATCCCCACCGACGGCCGCAGCCCCACCACGCCGCAGAACGACGCGGGGATGCGCAGCGAGCCCCCCAGGTCCGTGCCCTCCGCCAGCGCGATCATGCCCGTCGCGAGCGCGGCCGCGCCGCCGCCGGTGCTGCCGCCCGCGCTACGCTCCGGGTTCCACGGGTTGCGCGTGCGGCCGAACACCTCGTTGAAGGTGTTGCCGCCCGCGGCGAACTCCGGCGTGTTGGTCTTGCCCAGGATGATTGCGCCGGCCCGGCGGAAGCGCTTCACGACCAGCGCGTCCTCGTCCGGCACGTTGTCGGCGAACAGCGGCGAGCAGTACGTGGTGCGCAGCCCGCCCACCTCCGTCACGTCCTTGATGCCCACCGGCAGCCCCGCCAGCGGCCCCGGGTCCTCGCCCCGGCCGATGCGGCGCTCCAGCTCCGCCGCGTCGTCCCGCGCGCGCGGGTTGGGCGTCACGACCGCGTTGAGCGTGGGGTTCAGGCTCTCGACGACCTCCAGGCAGGCGTCCAGCACCTCCACCGGCGATACCTCCCGCGCGCGTACGCGGCGCGCGATCTCGTGCGCGGGGAGCAGGGCGAGCGGCGAATCAGGCATCAGGGCGATCGCGGGTAAGACGTGCGGGCGTACATCAGCCCGAAGGACGCAGGCGTGGGTCGAACTGGAACGGCTGCCGCTCGACGATGCGCATGCGGCCCGCGGCGGGGTGCAGGGGGTTGAGGAGCAGGTTCGTGCTATGCGCGAGGACAGCGCTCGGGACGGCCAGCGCCAGGCTGCGCCGCTCGTCCCGCCAGCGGTCGCCCAGGCCGCGGGTGATTCCCACGTCGTGGCGCCAGTCCGCGGGGAGCGATTGCGGGGCTATGGTTTCAATCTCGTCGCCGGGGATCTCGACCTGATAGGCCGCGTAGTCCCGCGGCAGGCGGCCGGTCACGTGGACCAGGCACTCCGCCAGGCAGAGCGCGAGCGACTCGGACGCGTACACCACCGGTCGGCCCGGCGAGTTCCATCGCCCGCCCACCAGCCGGGCGCCTTCTCCGGCCAGCGGGTCGAAGCGGCTGCTGGCCAGGCGCCAGGCAACGCTCACTCGTAGACGCCGTGCTCGATGCGGATCAGTACGTCCTCCACCAGTCGCCCCCCACTCCCCGTGCGGAGCATCCGCAGCGGCGCTTCATGCCCGAGCGCGGGGTTGGGCGCGAGCAGCCAGTCGCGTGCGCTGGCCGCATCGCCGAGCACGCGCTGTGCGAGCGCCGCGATGCCGGCCGTCCGCGCCACGCGGTCCGACTGCTCCGGCGTGAGCCGCTGCAGGTTGCGCAGGCTGGAGAGCGTGCGGCGCGGGATGACGGCCGTAAGCTCCGCGTCGGAGAGCCGGCTGTATCGCTTGAGCTGCGTGAGCACCTTGCCGGGCAGCCCGGACTCCACACGGTGCACGAACGCGGGCCCCGACGTCACTTCCTTTCCCAGCACGGCGGTTCCGCCGAGCGCGTTCGCGGTTTCGTACCACTCCATCGGATGCTCCCTGGCAGGTCTGCCCTGAATCTATGGCAGCGTTGCCGCAGGGTCAATCACGAATCTGAGGGGAAGCCAGCCGGGATCGTATCCATTGCCCGCGAGGGCGCGCAGCAGGCGTGGCGGGTAGCTCTGCCGGAGCGGGGCTGTCTCCGGTGTGGACGTCGGGTTCGATCGCGCCGATCGTCTTCGGCACCGGACGGACTCCGGAGGGGGATCGCCCACGGTCACGGCGTGGGAAGCACGAGGGCCGTATCGCTGTCGGTAGGCATCGCGCAGCAGTCGGTGCGGTCCTCGTGGTCGACCAGGGCCAGATGGAGGAGGATGGGGATGAGGGGGATGAGCGAGAGCACGATCGCGCGCCCGTTGCGGCCGCGTCGCTGCGCCAGCCAGGCGAACAGGGCGGAGGCCGCGAGGATGAGCGGATACGCCAGCAGGACCAGCGCGACGGCGATCTCCATGGATTCCGTCACGACCCCGTAGCCGATGTTCGTCGGCCGGTCGCCGAAGAGCATGCCCGCCCACGGGATCAGCCAGAGCAGCCCGATCGCCTGCGCCACGCCGAGCCACAACGCGACGTCGGGGCTGCGCTCAGGGTGCGGCCTCGCGTCGGTGCTCTCCGGCGCAGGGGGAGCGGGGCTGGCCGCGGCGGGAGCGTCCGCAGGCGGCATGGGGCCCGGCTCGTGGTGCGCGGGGATCATCAGGGGTGGCACGGCGCCCTCCGGTCGGGAGCGAAGTTCCGCGGGCGGCATCGCGCGCACGCATCGGTCAGGAAGACGCCGGTTCCAACACGAGTTGCACGGGTTGGCCTGCGTGCAGCTCCGCCCACCCGTCGTGGGAGACGTGCACGCGCAGCGGGAGCGCGCGGCCGGACGCGGCGGGGAGCAGGACGGCGTCCCAGCCGTTCAGCAGCACGTGCAGCAGGAAGCTCGCGAGGTCCGCGCGGTCCGCGCTCCTGAAGAGGTGGCCGGGCGCGGCCTCGATGGAGCGGCGCTCCTGGTGCCGCCCGCGGAGCGCGTAGTACGCGGGCCAGTCTTCCGACGCCGGCCAGACGCCCCACTCGCGCACCCAAAGCAGGCACTCGTCCCACGCGCCCAGGCTGCCGAGGATGGCGGAGGCGGCCGCCGGCTCCAGCCCCGCCGGGCCGTGCGGCGCGAACTCGATGCGGGCGCGGTGCGGCGCGGCAGCCTCCGCGACGCCCACCGCCGGGTCGCGGGCCAGCCGGTGGTCCGCGCACCACGCCTCGCACTCCGTGATCGCCAGGAAGCGCACGCGATTCGTCCCGCTATGCCTGGAAGGGGACGAGGCGGATGCCGAACTGGCGCTCCAGGTCGTATCCCGCGCCGTGCACCACGCCCACGCCCTCGGCGCAGGTCAGCTTCCGGCTCAGCACGTCCGCGGAGAACTTGGGGTTGGCCGCGGCCGCGCGCCGCCTGGCGACGATGCGCATCCGCTGCACCTCCTGGTCTTCCTTGCTCGCCGTCGCGGGGATGGCCTTGAAGTCCGCCAGGATCTGCTGCTTGGTCTCCGCCTTGATGCTGCCGTTCTGCACCACGATGTCGAACATCAGCGCCGCGGCGCGCTCCGACCACAGGCCGTACTCCTCGCACATCTTGAGGCCGGTGGCGTAGCGGTCCGCCGCGCCGGCCACCTGCGCGTCCTGGCACTCCTGCGTCCTGCCCAGGGCGCGGAAGGCGCTCTTCCACGGCTCCTGCACGCGGTGGCCGGCGTCCTGGATGGTGTTGGCCCACGCCAGCTGGTCCGTCTTGCCCTTGGACAGGACGCCGCAGAACGCGTCGTAGCTGGCGCCGAACGCCGCCTTGACCGTCTGCGGGTGCTGCTGGTTCAGGCGCTGGAGCATGGGCTGCAGCGTGCCCTGGCCCAGGTTCCACTGCAGCACGCCGAAGCTCACGCCCTGGCCGTCGAAGCTGCCCGCCAGCCCGCAGAAGCAGTCCGGCACGCCCGTCCCCGTCTCGAAGCCGGCCGTCAGCGCCAGGCAGCGGAAGGCGAGCGGCTTGCCCTGCATTGCCGCCAGGCTGGGGCTGGGGTCGCGGAAGAGCGCCGCGCGCGTGGCGTCGTCCACGATCCCGGTCGCGGGGAGGCCGTTCTTCTGCTGGAAGGCTTTGACCGCCGCCTCCAGCCCGGGGCCGAAGGAGTCGTCGATCCCCTTGTCGTACAGCTTGAGCTCCTTGAGCCGGATCTCGGTCCGGGTCACGTCCGTGCCGGTGCTGCCGCGCTGGAGGGTCGCCATGGTGGTTCCGGGGATGGAGAGGGTGGCGTGGATCAGGGGATCGGTGCCGCGGCGGGATCGGCCAGGCGCGAGGCGCGCCGGGAGACGACGTCGCGGGTGAGCTCCGTGCGCAGCCCGCTGCACAGGCGGCGGATGTGCTCGTAGTCGGGCGTGGCGAGGCGCTCGT
The DNA here is from genome assembly GCA_035715345.1 of Longimicrobium sp. GTDB lineage: Bacteria > Gemmatimonadota > Gemmatimonadetes > Longimicrobiales > Longimicrobiaceae > Longimicrobium. The sequence goes on along the minus strand of DASTLD010000475.1, from coordinate 5,129 downwards.
TCATCGCGTGGGCCTGGCGGGTGCCCAGCAGCCCGGCGATGGCGTCCTGCACCGCCTTGTACTTCTCGATGGACTCGGTGGACAGGAACATGCCCGAGCCGGAGAAATACCAGTCGCGCATGCGGGCGGACAGGCGGTGCAGGTCCGCGTAGGCCACGTCCGTGTCGCGCGGCCACTTGGGCAGCACGCTGGTCAGCTTCCACAGCGCCGTGTAGTGCCCGATGCGGCGCTCGCGCAGGTCCGTGTCCACCGCGGCGGAGAAGGCGACCGCCGCCCGGTGCGTCTCCAGCGCCACCGCCAGCACCGACTTGTGCGACTCCGCCGCGTTGGCCAGGGCGGCGCGGTGCACCTCTGCCGTGCGCTCCATCTCGCGCAGCAGCAGCCGCGACGCCAGCCAGCCGCCCGCCACCAGCAGCAGCGCGCCCAGGGCGGAGCCGCCCGCGACCGACAGGATTGCTTCCCAGGTCAGCTCCATCGCTCCTCCCGGGGTTGCCGCGCGGGGCGCCGCGGACCGGCGCGCGCCCCGCGGCGGACGTCAGCGGTCCAGCGTGCCGGCCTGGGTGTTGTAGCCGGCCACGCGCGTCCACGCGTGCGTGGCGCCGGACGGGCGGACCGCGAAGAAGTCGAAGTTGGCGTTGCGGCGGTCGCCGTACGCGTTGAGCGCCGTCCACCCGGTGGCGCCGTAGAAGGCGCCGGCCGCCTCCTCGAAGCGCGCCGCCAGCGAGTCCGCGTCCACCCGCGCGGGCGAGGCCAGGTACGCCTGTGCCGCCACCCACACCGCGTCGTACACGGCCAGCGCGAACGCGTCCGGCGCCATGCCCGCGCGGGCGTGGATGCGCACCTTGAGGAACTCCCACTTCTCCGGCGTGGACGCGTCCAGCCCGAAGATGGGGGCGGGGAAGCCCACCGCCTCCGCGAAGGTGCGCGCCGGCGGGTTCAGCAGCACCGGGCTGTTGGCGATGCCGTCCGTGCCGTACCAGCGCACCGTGGCCAGCACCGGGTCCGCCGCGGCCGCCGCGAACAGGTCCGCCACCTCGTCGAAGCCCGCCAGCAGCACGCCCACCTGGCTGGCGGGGCGCGTGGCCAGCGCGGCGCGCACCTGCGCGCCGATGGCCTGCACCGTCGCGGCGAAGTTGGTGGTGTTCGCGGCGTACTCCGTCCCGGCCGACGCCGTGCCGCCGCGGGCGGTGAAGGCGTTGCGCGTGCCGGTGTGCAGCCCCTGGTTGCCCGCGTCCGCGCGCCAGGCCGGCACCAGGGCGCGGATGCCGTCGTCCCACATCAGCGCGGCGATGGCCACGCCCTCCAGGCTGTCCGTGGGCGTGAAGCGGAATATGCGGTCGCCGGAGATGGCCAGGCTGCCCGCGGTGCTGGACGGGCTCACCACGATCAGGTCGTTGTCGTACACGTACTCGCGGATGGCGGCCAGCTCCGCGCTGGACTGCGGGCCCATGATCAGCCGCACGCCGTCGCGCCGCAGGTCCTGCACGGCGGCCAGCGCCATCGCCGGGTCGAGCTTGGTGTCGCGCACGTCCGCCACGAAGGTGATGCCGCGGCCGGACGCGTAGGCGTTCACGTCCTCCACGGCCAGCTCCATGGCCGCCCTGGCCGTGACGCCCAGCGACTGCCAGTTGCCGGTGAGGGAGAAGATGCCGCCCAGGGTCACCTCGCGGCGGTCCCCGGCGCCGGTGCCGTCCTCGCAGGCGGCGCTGCCCAGGAGCGCGAGCGCCGCCGCGGCGATGCCCAGCCTGCGGGTGATGTGCCTGTATCCGGTCATGCGGTTGTTCACGTGGGGCCCTGTTCGGGGATGGGAATGGGACTGCCGGGAAGGTGCTGCACGCGGGCGCCGGGCGGCGCCTGCACGTCGTTCTCCCGCCTACTGCGGCTGGAGCGGGACGTCGAAGCGGCCGTTGCTGATGGTCACCAGGTTGGCCACCTGCTGCGTGGACGGAAAGCCGGTGCCGCCCAGCGGGATGGCCGTGCCGCTGAACGTGCCCTTCACCCGCACCGCGTTGAAGGTGGTGACGTTGACGGAGCCGATGGCCAGCACGTACGCGTTGGCGGCCAGCGTGGCCAGGTCCGGGTTCTCCGACAGCGCCGCCGCGTCGATGTTCGGTGCGAACACGCCCGCGCGGCAGGTGGACAGCGACTGCTCCGAGCACGACAGCGGGTCGAGCTGCACCGAGCTCCGCTGCGTCACCCCGCCCAGCACCAGCACGAAGCCGTCGCCCACCGTCGCGGTGGTGGCGCGGAAGGCCAGGATGCTCAGCACGTCGCCCTCGCGGTAGGCGGTGGCGCCGGTCACGGGCTGCGGGGCGGTGCCGCCCTGCGGGATCATCGCCCCCTGCGCCTCGTAGCTCCCGCTCCTCGCGCCCGTGTAGGTGAAGCTGACGCTGCCCACCGGGTCGAAATCCGGCACGGACGGGCTGCCGTCGCATCCCGCGATCATCAACACGGCAGCGATGATCCACCCTGCTCTCGATGCGCGGGCCTGCATGCGTCGTCGTTCCTGTCGCGGGTGATGCCGGCTGCTGTGGGCGCGCGGGTGCCGCGCGCGAAGCGTAGCAATATGCGCACGATTCGCCGCGAGGGAAACGCCTGGCCTCGCCGCGCGGGCCGATGCATACTCCGGCGCCCGGCGGACGCGCCGCCGCATCGTCCATCCCCTTCCACCCGTGCGACCGTGATGACTGTTCCCCGCCGCCGGACGCCCATCGCCCGCCTGGTCCTGCTCTGCGCGCTCGCCGCTGCGCCGGCCGCCGCGCAGGAGCGGCCGGCCGTCACGCCCGGCATCCGCCCGTTCGTGGAAGTGGATGCGCCCGTGGTGGCGCTCACGCACGTGCGGGTAGTGGACGGCACCGGCGCCCCCGCGCGCGAGAACTGGACGGTGGTCGTCGGCGATGGCCGAATCCAGGCCGCCGGCCCCGCGGGCACGACGCGCATCCCCCGCGGCGCGCGCGTGCTGGACCTGGGCGGGCACACCGTCATCCCCGGGCTGGTGTCGCTGCACGAGCACACCTACTTCGGCGGGCTGCGCCGGACCGTGCCGATGAACGCCAGCGCGTACCTCTACCTGGCGTTCGGCGTCACCACGGCCATGACGGCGGGCAGCCAGCTCCCGGAGCAGGAGGTGGAGCTCAAGCGCGCCATCGACGCCGGGGAGATGCCCGGGCCGCGGCTGCTGATCGCGGGGCCGTACATCACCGCCGGCACGCGGCGCACGGGCCCGTTCCGCGGCGTGGACTCGCCCGAGGAGGCGCGGCGTTTCGTGGAGGAATGGGCGGGGAAGGGCGCCACCTGGTTCAAGGTGATGAGCGGCCCGCGCGACGTGCTGCGCTGGACCATCGACGCCGCGCACGCCCGCGGGCTGCGCGTGACGGGCCACCTGTGCGCGGTCACCTTCGCCGAGGCGGCGGAGATGGGCATCGACGCGCTGCAGCACGGCTTCATCACCGCCAGCGAGTACGTGCCCGGCAGGCAGCCGGACCTGTGCCCGGCCGGCAACCAGCGCGCGCAGGCGGACGTGGACGTGGAGAGCGCGGAGGTGCGCGAGAGCATCCGCCGCATCGTCTCCCACGGCACGCCGGTGGTCAGCACGCTGGGCGTCTACGAGACCTTCATCCCCGGCCGCGCCCGCCTGGATCCGCGCGCCATGGAGATGCTGGCGCCGGAGACGCGCGCGGAGGTGGAGGCGTACCACGCCAACCTGGCCGGCACCGGCTTCACCGTCCCCGAGCGCCTGCTGATGAAGATGATGCGATGGGAGCGGATGTTCGTGGAGGCGGGCGGGCTGCTGGCCGCGGGGTCGGACCCGTGGGGCACGGGGTTCCTGCCCGGCTTCGGCAACCTGCGCAACTACGAGCTGCTGGTGGAGGCAGGCTTCGCGCCCGAACAGGCGGTGCAGATCCTCACCCTGAACGGCGCGCGCATCCTGGGCGAGCAGGACCGCATCGGCTCCATTGCCCCCGGCAAGGCCGCCGACCTCGTCGTCATCCGCGGCAACCCGCTCGCGACGCCGTCCGCCATCTACGACGTCACCCACGTCCTCCGCGCCGGCATCGCCTACGACCCCGCGCGTCTGCGTGACTTCGCGCGCGGCAAGGTGGGTGTGTACTGAGGGGCGCCGGAACTGGAATGCGGGGTGCGCGCCGGAGAGGCGGGTGACCTCGGACGATGTCCGAGGCCTGCTCAATGACTTACCCCCCATGCGCTGTCATCCTGAAGGAGGCGCCGCAGAGGGCCGTGTCTCCGCGCTGCACTCTGGCGCCGACTGAAGGATCTTGCTGGCCCTCGGCCGGCGCCCGTAAGACGCGCAGGCCCGGACACGCGTTTTCTGCCCGTGCGCATGTCCGGGCAAGATCCTTCGGTCGCGCCACGGGTCCGCGGATGGGAAGGTTCCGGCGCGGCGCTCCCTCAGGATGACAACGTGAGCGCGGCCAGGTACAAGCCGGACGGGCGCTCTGAGAAGAGCGCCCGCTTCGCTTTCGGCAGCCGTGCCCGCTTTCCTTACGGCTTGCGGGTCAGGACCAGCGGTTTTCCGCCAGGCTCGTGCAGGGTCACGGTCTGCCCGTCCGCGGAGAAGACGATGAAGTACCCCGGCGGCAGGCCTTCCACGTTGAACTCCGTCGCGGAGAGGGGAGACGAGATCGCGGTGAAGTCGCCGCCGATGGTGACGCGCAGCACGCGGTCCAGCGCCTCCACCCGCACCTCCAGCGGCGGCTGCGTGGCGGCGTACGTCCCGGCGAACTTCTCCACCGCGGCGCGCTCCAGCGTGATCGGCTCGCGGACGCCGGTCACGAACGGGGGCGGCCGCACGCCCTGCACGCATGACGACGCGTCCAGCCCCTGGACCGAGCCCTGGCGGAAGAACCGCATCACCAGCGAGTCGATGCAGGCCGTCCCCTCCATGCCGTTGTAGCCGTGGCCGGCGTGCGGCACCACCACGTGCAGGTGGTTGGGGAGCATCGCGGCCGCCGCCTCTCCCCAGCGCGGCGGCGTCACGGGGTCCAGCTCGCCGGAGATCAGCAGGGTGGGGACGTCGCTGTGGAAGGGCTGGTGGAACGACGCGGGGACGGGGTACGTGGGCCACCCCGTCGCGCACGCTTCCGCCTGCTGGGCCACGCGATAGTCGC